>JAZKHN010000065.1:4749-11269 GCA_040385325.1 Pseudomonadota bacterium | reverse complement strand
GAGCACTGGCTCGCACAGGTGCCGGTGCCTGATCGCAGCGCGGCCTTGGGTGCGCCGGGTTTTGGCGGCCACCAGCCGCTCGAACCCATGCTGCAGGCCATGGGCAAGCTCGCCGCGCTGGGCGCCCAGACCGTGGCCGTCGCCTGCAACACCGCCCATGCCTGGCACGGCGATCTGCAGCAGCGGTTTCCCCAGATCGAGGTGCTGCACGTGGCGCGTGAGGTGGCCCGCGCGCTGGCCGGGCGTGGGGTGCGTGTGGGGCTGCTTGCGACGGAAGGCACCTACGCGGCGGGCCTGTATGACGAGGCGCTGCTGCGCGCCGGCATGCTCTGCCACGTGCCCGATGCACTTGAGAAGGCAGAACTGATGCGCGGCATTTACGATGGCGTGAAGGTGGGCGACATGGTGCTGGCGCGCCGCTGCTTCACGCAGGTGGCCGAGGCGCTGGCCAGGCGCAACCGGCTCGATGTGCTGATCCTGGGGTGTACGGAGATTCCGCTGGCCCTTGGTTCCGTGCCCGGCATGCCCAGACTGGAGCTGGTCGACCCGGCCGCGCTACTGGCGCGCAAGCTGGCGGAACGGGCCTACGGATCAGATAAATCAGCATATGCCTCGGCATATGCTGAATAGCGAAACAACTGAAGCGTTGAAAAGGTCGTGAAAAGCCTTAAAAATGCCTCATTTAAGGCATAAAAATGGCTGTAGGCCAATAGATACTTGCGTGAGCAGCTATTGAAAAGATAGCTAACCCGCGGCTCCCCGCTGCGGCTCAATCTGCGGACGCACTCCAGCGGTTGCCCCACGCGCCGTCTTTCACCTTCTGGATGTCGCGGCGGTCGCGTTTGGTCGGGCGGCCGTGCTCCAGGCTGTGGGCGGGGTCCTGGCCCATGCGGCGCTGCTCGGCAAATGCGGCTTTGAGGCGCAGGCTTTCTTCGGTTTCCTCGTAAAGCTGCTGGGCGACGGGTGCTGCGCCGCGCTGGCTGCTAATGCCTCGGACCACGATGGTGCGGGTGACGGGGCCCTGGCGCATGGAGACGGTGTCACCGGCTTTCACCTCGCGTGCCGGTTTGGCCTCCAGGTCATTGACCCTGACGCGGCCCTTGTCGATTTCTTCGACGGCGAGTGAGCGGGTCTTGTAAAAACGCGCGGCCCACAGCCACTTGTCCAGTCTTAATTTGTCCATTGCCTGCCATTTTGAGCCATCACCATGACTTTCAAGCGACGGCAAACATCTTTTACAGCTGTAAGCCTGGCTGAAGCGGCAGCCGCGCCGTCGCATCCAGCCCGGTGATGCGGCCCTGCACGACGCGGTTGTCCAGCGACAGGCTGCCGCCCAGCGCTTCGGCGATCTCGCGGCAAATTGCCAGGCCAAGCCCCGAACCCTGGCGCACATTGCCGGCTGAAAACGGCTGGTATAAACGCGCCGCCAGTTCATCGGTGATGCCCGGCCCGCTGTCGCTGATGGTCAGCGCCGCATGGGTCGTGTCCCTCACGATGCGCACGGCCAGCTTTCCGCCCGCAGGCGTGTGCTTGATGGCGTTGTGCAGCAGGTTGCGCGTGAGTTCGCCCAGCATCCATTCATGCGACTGCACCGTCGCCGGCACGGTTTCAATGTCGAAGTCGATGTCTTTCTCGGCCAGCAGCGGCGACAGGTCGAGCGCGACCGAACGCACCGCCTGGGCCAGGTCCATGGGCTGCAGTTCGGGCTGCTGGCGCAACTGCTCGACTTTGGCCAGCGACAGCATCTGGTTGGCGAGCAGCGTGGCACGGTCTACCGTCTGGCCGATGTCGCCGAGTGCCTCCTGCGCGCCGACATCGCCGTGCAGGGCCGACTGCACCTGCACCTTGAGCACGGCCAGCGGGGTGCGCAACTGGTGCGCCGTATCGCGCACAAAGCGTTTCTGGTGGTTTAGCAGCAACTGCAAACGGCCCATGACGGCGTTGGTGGCATCGACCAGCGGCAGCAGCTCGCGCGGGGCGTCTGTTGCGGCAATTGGCGTCAGGTCGCCTTCGGGCCGCGACCGCAACTTTGCACTCAGCTCGCGAACAGGCCTTGTGGCGCGCTGCACGACGATGACCACCACGAGTGCAATCACCGCCACCAGCAGCGCCTGATGCCAGACCGTGTCGAACAGTATTTTGCGGGCGAGGGTCTGCCTCAGCTCCAGTGTCTCGGCGACCTGCACAACAGCCATGCCGCGTCCTTTTGCACTGGCCACCGGCTGCAGCAACACGGCCACGCGCACGTCTTCGTCACGAAACACATCGTCGTAAAAATCGACCAGCGCAGCGTAGGGCGGTTTGGCCGGAATGCTGCCGCGCCAGAAAGCCAGCTGCGCAAAACCCGAAATCATCTCGCCGCCCTGTGTTGATACCCGGTAGAACAGCCGGCTCTGGTTGTCGGCTTCAAACGCCTCAAGCGCGGCATAGGGCACGGTGACGCGCAGTTCTGCCTGCTCGTCGTAGCCCGTCACATCGAGCTGCTCGCCGATGGACTTGGCCGACGCCAGCAGCGTGCGGTCGTAAGCCGTGTTCACAGCGCCGAGGGCCTGGTTGTAGAGGCTGATGGTGTTGATGACGACCAGCAGGCAGACCGGACCGAGGATGCCCAGCAAAAGGTAACGTCGAAGCGAGATCGCCCTCATGCCTCGACCTTCAGCAGGTAGCCCAGCCCGCGCAGGGTCATCAGCGTGACGCCGGTGCCATTTAATTTTTTGCGCAGGCGGTAGACGACGACTTCGACGGCCTCGTACTGCACATCGGCCTCACCGGGAAACACCAGCTCGAAGAGTTTTTCTTTCGACACCGCATGACCGGGCTTGACCATGAGGGCTTGCAGCAAGGCCAGCTCGCGCGGGGTGAGCTCCATCACCAGGCCTTCGTGATAGATCGCGCCGCTGTCTTTTTCATAACGCAGCGAGCCGACCATCATGTTGCCCGGCTCGGGCGCGGCGCTGGCGGCGCGGCCTGCTTCGAGCTGCCGGCGGCCAAGGGCACGCAAACGCGCTTCAAGTTCGTCGAGGTCGAAGGGTTTGGGCAGGTAATCGTCGGCGCCCAGGTTCAGGCCCATCACGCGGTCGCCGACGGTACCGCGTGCGGTGAGTATCAGCACCGGCGTCTTCAGCCCCTGCTTGCGTGCAGCGGCCAGCACCTGCAGGCCGTCCATGCCCGGCAGGCTCAGATCGAGCACCACCACCTCGGGCTGCAGAGCCGTCCACGCGTCCAGCGCCAGCGCGCCGTCGGTGCAGCCCGTGACCTCGATGCCGCGCCGGCTGAGCGCGCGCTGCAACGCAGTCTGCATGGACGCATCATCTTCTATCAGGAGTAATTTCATCGGGGAGGGCTGGCAAAAGGAGGCAACTGTGAGGCCGCAGGGGATGGTGGACATTAGCACTTTCCCCGATGCCGTCCGACAGCCGTTTGACAGGAAGCGGGTGCATCATTGGAGGCTATACCTGATCCACAAGGAGACACCATGCGTCGCGACACCTTCCTCAAAACCCTTGCCGCCCTGGCCGCTACCGGCGCCTTCCCGTTTTCTGCCCACGCGGCCGGCAACGTCAAGATGATGATTCCCGCCAATCCGGGCGGCGGTTGGGACACCACCGGCCGCGCGCTGGGCAAGGCCCTGTCGGACGCCAAGGTGGCTGACACCGTCACCTATGAAAACAAGGGCGGTGCGGCCGGTGCGCTGGGCCTGGCCCAGTTCGTCAACGGGTCCAAAGGCGACCCGAACGCGCTGATGGTGATGGGTGCCGTCATGCTGGGCGGCCTGATCACCGGCAAGCCGCCGGTGAGCCTGTCGTCGGCTACGCCGATTGCGCGCCTGTCCAGCGAATACAACGTCTTCGTGCTGCCCGCCAACTCGCCCATGAAGACCATGGCCGACGTGGTGGCCCAGCTCAAGAAAGACCCCGGCAGTGTCAAATGGGGCGGCGGTTCGCGCGGCTCTACCGAACACATCGCCGCAGCCATGATTGCGCAAAAGGTCGGCGTCGACCCCTCGAAGATCAACTACGTTGCCTTCCGCGGCGGCGGTGAGGCCACGGCGGCCATCCTGGGTGGCAATGTCACCGTGGGCGGCAGCGGTTACAGCGAATTCAATGAGTACATCAAGGCTGGCAAGATGAAGGCGATTGCCGTCACCTCCGGCAAGCGCCTTGATGGTGTGGCCATACCGACGCTGAAAGAGCAGGGCATAGACGTAGAGATCGGCAACTGGCGCGGCGTGTACGGTGCACCCGGCATCACGCCCGAGCAGCGCAAGGCCCTGACCGACATGGTGGTGGCCGCGATGAAGACCCCTTCGTGGGCCGAAGCCGTCAAGAAGAACGACTGGACACCCGCTGTCTTGACCGGCGACGCGTTCGCGAAGTTCGTCGATGAAGACTTTGCCAGCCTGCGCGCGACCATGGTCAAGTCCGGCATGGTCTGACCGGCGACTTTCAGCACAACACGGCGCGCTGCTTTTTACAAGGCCAGCGCGCCGATCTTTTTCTTCCCACATCAGGGAGCATTCATGACAGATACAGATTCTTCTGCGGCGCGGCCTGCCGTGCTTCCGCAAACCGTGGTCGGCATCGGCGTGCTGCTGACCGGCCTGGCGCTGGCCTTCGGCGCCATCGGCATTTCATCGACGGCGGGTTACAGCGGCGTAGGCCCCAACTTTTTGCCCTGGCTGGTGTCGATTGTGCTGACGGTGTGCGGCGTGTTCATCATCTGGGAGGCGCGTACCGGCGGCTTCCGTGAACTGGGGACACCTTCTGGCGCATCGCACGGCTACTGGCCAGGCTTCGTCTGGGTGTCTGCCGGTTTGCTGCTCAACGCGGCGCTCATCACCACCATCGGTTTCATCTTCAGCTGCGCGCTGTGCTACCTGCTGGCGGTTCAGGGGCTGCGCAGGGCAGGCGGCCAGCCTGCCGGCTCGGTGCGTGTCTGGGTCATGGACATCGTCGCCGGCCTGGTGATCTCCGCCCCGGTCTACTGGATGTTCACGAAATTCCTGGCGATCAATTTGCCGGGACTGACCGCAAGCGGGTGGATCTGATATGGATATCTTTAACGCTCTAATGGCCGGTTTTGCAACCGCCATCACCCCTGCAAATCTGGTGTGGTGCCTGGTCGGCTGTGCGCTCGGCACGGCCGTCGGCGTGCTGCCCGGCATCGGTCCCGCAGTTGCGGTCGCCATGCTGCTGCCCATCACGTCCAAGGTCGAGGTCACGGCCTCGATGATTTTCTTCTCGGGTATTTATTACGGCGCGATGTACGGTGGCTCGACCACGTCCATCCTGCTGAACACCCCCGGGGAGACGGCCAGCATGGTCACCGCGATGGAGGGCAACAAGATGGCCAAGAGCGGGCGCGCAGGCGCTGCGCTTGCGACGGCCGCCATCGGCTCCTTCGTCGCGGGCACCATCGCCACCGTTATCGTCACGTTGTTCGCGCCCTATGTGGCCGACTTCGCCGTCAAGCTTGGCCCGCCCGAATATTTCCTGCTCATGCTGCTGGCCTTCACCACCGTCAGCGCCGTGCTCGGGCAAAGCACCCTGCGCGGCATGACGGCACTGTTCATCGGCCTTGCTGCCGGTTGCGTGGGCCTAGACCAGATATCGGGCCAGGGCCGATACACCGCAGGCGTGCCTGAACTGCTTGACGGCATCGAGATCGTGCTGGTCGCCGTCGGCCTCTTCGCCGTGGCGGAGGTGCTGTATGCGGCCCTGTATGAAGGCCGCGTGAAGGAAGAGCAGAACAAGCTCAGCCGCGTCTACATGACCAAACGCGACTGGAAGCGGTCCATTCCCGCCTGGCTGCGCGGCACGGCCATAGGCGCGCCCTTCGGCTGCATCCCCGCAGGCGGCACCGAGATACCGACCTTCCTGAGTTACGCGACCGAAAAAAAGCTCATCAAGAACCCGCAGGACAAGGCCGAGTTCGGCACCACAGGCGCCATCGAAGGTGTGGCCGGCCCCGAGGCTGCCAACAACGCCAGCGTGACCGCTGCCCTTATACCGCTGCTGACGCTGGGCATCCCGACATCCAACACCACGGCGATCCTGCTCGGCGCCTTCCAGAACTATGGCATACAGCCCGGCCCGCAGCTCTTCACGACTTCGGCCTCGCTGGTTTGGGCTTTGATCGCGTCGCTCTACATCGGCAACCTAATGCTGCTGGTGCTGAACCTGCCCATGGTCGGCCTGTGGGTCAAGCTGCTGAAGATCCCCAAGCCGCAGCTCTATGCAGGCATCCTGATTTTTGCCACCGTCGGCGCCTATGGCATGCGCCAAAGCGCGTTCGACCTTTTCCTGCTGTATGCCATCGGCCTGCTCGGCGTGGTGATGCGGCGCTTTGACTTCCCGACCGCACCCGTGGTGGTCGGCATGATCCTCGGCCCACTGGCAGAAGCGCAGCTGCGCAACGCCATGTCGATAGGCGAGGGCAGCCCGGCCGTGTTCTTGCAGCGGCCCATGTCGCTGGTACTTGTGGTGATTGTTGTAGCTGTGCTGGTATTGCCAAGGGCGGC
>JAZKHN010000065.1:0-4649 GCA_040385325.1 Pseudomonadota bacterium | reverse complement strand
ACCAGCAACATCCCGCGCGAGAAGCTGCGCATGCACATCTGCTGGGGCAACTACGAAGGCCCGCACCATTGCGACATTGCCCTCGAGAAGGTGATTGATCCCATCCTCGCCGCACGGCCGTCCACCATCCTGTTCGAGGCGGCCAATCCGCGCCATGAGCACGAATGGGAAATCTGGCAGGGCGCGGGCCTCGCCGACGACAAGATCCTGGCGCCCGGCCTGATCGACAGCTGCTCGAACTACGTCGAGCACCCGGAACTGATTCGCCAGCGCATCGAACGCTACACGGCGTTCATGGGCCATGACCGTGTGGTTGCCAGCACCGACTGCGGTTTCGGCACCTTTGCCAACTACGGCAAGATTGACCCCGTCGTGACCTGGATGAAACTGTCGGCGCTGAAGCAGGGCGCAGAGCGCGCGAGCCGCGTTACTGCCTGAGCGCACAGGTCGTTTATTGACGCTAGCCCGCCGGGCTTGCTTCGAGCACAGGCGTGGTCTTCAGGCCCACCTCTTCGTAACCACCGCCACTTTCGTCCGGCCATGACACTGCCACCTGAAAGGCAGGACGCATTGAAATGGCGACGTACCAGTCGTGCACGCGGGGTCGCTTCGTCGCGGACCAGAACCCGTCCTGTCCCAGTGCAGACAGGCGGAACATGAAGGGTGCAATCGAGATGTCAGCCAGCGAGAACTCGCCGACAATCCACGGGCCTTTCTCCAGGCTGGTTTCAAGCCGGTCAAGCAAGGCCTCGATGGATGCCCCTGATTCACGCAGTTCGTCTTCGTGGATTTCACCGCGCACGGCGCGCGAGTGCAGGTCCTGCAGAAACCTGTCAGGGCGGCGGGTGGCCTGCTCGCGCAGTACATCGTCACCCCATCGCTTGCGCAGCTTGGGCAGGATGTACTTGACCATCGTCAGTTTGGCGATGGCGTCGAATCCGCCGTCGCAGGCCTTGGTGAACTCGCGCATGCGGGCAGCCTTCAAAGGGTCGCGGGGTACCAGGTCCATGCCGGGGAACGCAGCTGCGATGTATTCGTTGATGACAGCTGATTCACAAATTACCTCACCGTCATGCACCAGTGCTGGCACCATGCCTGCGGGGTTGATGGCCAAATAGTCCGGCTTCAACTGGTCGAATTTGAAGAGGTCGATGTAGCGGCTTTGCCAGACCACGCCTTTCTCTTCAAGCGCCATGCGCACCCGGACCGAACATACCGAACTCCAGAAATGGTAAAGCTCAACCATGATGTTTTCCTTGTTTGTCGGGACCGCTGCTTTTTCAAGCCTTCAGCAGGTTCTGGTCAAAGGGCAGATCGCGCAGTCGCTTGCCTGTCAGTTTGAAGATCGCACTGGCGACCGCAGGCGCAATCGGCGGCAGGCCCACTTCACCTGCGCCGCCGGGCTTGCCACCGGATTGCAGTACTTTCACGTGCACCATGGGTGCCTCGTTCATCCGCAGGATGGGGTAGTCATGAAAGTTCGACGCCTGCACCTCACCTTTTTCAAACACCGCTTTCTCGCCAAGCAGGGTGGAGATGCCGTACATGATCGACGACTCCATCTGTATGGCCAGATTACGCGGCTGTATGGCGATGCCGCTGTCCACGGCGCACCAGACTTCATGCACCCGTATGCGTCCGGTCTTGCGGTCTATCGACACTTCTGCGACCTGCGCCACATGCGTGTCCCAGGTGTCGGAATACGCCAGCCCCAAAGCCCTGCCGCGCAGACGCGGTTTCTTCCAGTTCGACATGGCCGCCACGGTCCTGATGGTTTCCGCTGCGGCGGGCTGGTCGGCCAGCATGGCGAGGCGAAAATCCAGCGGATCTTTTTTGTCTGCCGCAGCCAGTTCGTCCATCATGCCTTCGATGGCAAACTTGGTATAGCCTGGCCCGACGGCGCGCCAGAAGCCCACATCAACGCCGCGCTGTTCGCGCATGTAGTACGCGCTGCGGTGGGGGACGTTGTAGGTCAGCGCTTCCGAGCCTTCGTAGACGGCCGAGTCCTTGCCGCCGTAGCGCTCCATCATGGCGGGCAGGGCGCGTGCGTAAATCGACTCGCTGACGATGCGGTGCCTCAGTGCCAGCACCTTGCCGCTGGCGTCCATGGCTGCCGTCAAATGCTGCGCTACCAGCGGGCGGTATTTGTCGTGTTTGATGTCGTCTTCTCGTGTCCAGACCACCTTGACCGGCGTGCCAGGCATGGCCTTGGCCAGCAGGATGGCGTCAACCACGAAGTCTGACTCCACCTTGCGGCCGAAGCCGCCTCCCAGCATGGTGGTGTTGATGCTGACCTTGTCTGGCGGAAAGCCCTGAAACCCTGCTGCAACGATGTTGAAGCTGGGTGCCTGCGTGGGTGCCCAGATTTCCAGCCGATCGCCTGTGACCAGTGCCGTCGCGTTCATCGGCTCCATACAGGCATGCGCTACGTGCTGTGTGGTGAAGCTGGCCTCAATGACTTTATGAGCCGTTTTGAACACGGCCTCCGCATCGCCTGCTTTCGCGAATTGGACCCCTTGGTCTTCGACATTGCGCGCGCGGGTTTTGTACTCTTCAAGCACCGCCGCTGACGAATAGGCGCGGGCCTTGGCGGTCTGGGACCATTCGATCTTCAGCGCCTTGCGGGCTGTCTGGGCGCTCCAGTAGTTGTCGGCGATCACGCCCACGCCATAGGGCAGCCGCACGATCTGCTTGACGCCCGTGATCTTCAGTGCATCGCTGTCGTCGACCCTGAGCGGTTTTTCACCCTGCACAGGTGCGCGTGCAATGCTTCCGTACAGCATGCCTGGCAGTACAACGTCAATGCCGTAGACGGCCTTGCCCGAGACCTTGTCGGGCACGTCCACGCGCGGGGTGTCCTTGCCGACCAGGCGGAATGCCGAAACCGGCTTGAGCTGCTCTTTTGTCGATTTCGGAAAATCAGCTGGCACTTCGGCAAAGGCTGCGATTTCTCCATAGGGCATCTTCCGCCCGGAAGGTGCATGCACGGCGAAGTGCGGCTCGGTCGTGACTTCAGCCAGCGGCACACCCCATTTTTTGGCCGCATTAAAACGTATGACTTCACGGCCCTGGTGGCCTGCCAGCCGCAGCATGTCGTAGTAGCCGCGTGTGGTGCGCGAGGCACCGGCCACCATGGCGCCGCCGAACATCGGGTTGCCGTATTTCCTGGCATCGGACGGAGGCTGTTCAACCCTGACTTTTGACCAGTCGAGGTCCATGTCTTCAGCGACCAGCAGGGGCATGGATGTCTTGACGCCCTGGCCCATTTCAGCGGAAGGTGAGTAGATGGTGACGATCCCGTCTGCTCCCATATTGATCCAGGCATTGGGTCTGAAGCTGCTGCCCTGTGCCAGTGCAGCGCCGGGGGCAAGTCCGCCAAAGGCCACCACGATGCTGACCGCACCCGAACTCATCATGAAGTCCCGGCGCGAAACACCCTGGGCCGCTTTTTGTTTGTTAAGCAGTGTTGTCATGGCTCAGCCCTCCTTCGCCACGCGCTCGATGCCCGCGATGATCTGGTTGTAGGTGCCGCAGCGGCAGATGTGGCCGGACATGTGCGAAACGATCTGGGTGCGCGTGGGCTTTTTGGTTTTGGCGAGCAGCGCTGTGGCGCTCATCAACTGGCCCGACTGGCAGTAGCCGCATTGCGGAACCTGCTCTGCGACCCATGCTTTCTGGAGGGGGTGTTCCCCGGTGGGCGAGATGCCCTCTATCGTGGTGATCTTCTGGCCGACCACTGATGACACAGGCAGCACGCAAGAGCGCGTGGGCTCGCCGTTAAGGTGCACCGTGCAGGCTCCGCAAAGTGCCATACCGCAGCCGAACTTGGTGCCTTTGAGCCCAAGCTCGTCCCTGATCACCCATAGCAATGGAGTTTCGGGTGCGAGGTTTGACTGGATGGTCTTGCCGTTCAATATGAAAGTGGTCATGTGTTGTCTCTCTTTTAATGTTGTCGTGCGTCCATGATCCTGTGCTTGCGCTCAATGCCGTGCAGTTCTCTTGGTGTACGGACGGCAAGCTCATGGGCGGAGCCATCGTAGAGTTGCCCTGACTAGCCGTCCAATGACAATTTTTGGCCGATTAATATGTTTTAGGTTATCAACAGTCCGCTCTGCCGGATTCGCGTTCACCAGCCGTCGTGCGTGGACGCCGGCTTATTGCGGCTGCAGCTTCAAGCCAACCACCACTTTTTTCCAGGCAGCGCGCTGCTCTGCAACAAAGTCACCGAGCTGCTTCGGTGTGCCGGTTTTCGGGTAGGTGCCGAGCTCTGCAAAACGCGCAACCACTTCGGGTTCCATGACGATTTTGTTGATGTCGCGGTTGATCTGCTCGACGATGGCAGCGGGTGTGCCAGTCGGTGCGTAGATGGCGAACCAGCCGCCCGATTCCATGCCCTTGTAGGTGTCAGAGGCGAGGGGAATATTTTCGAATCCTGGCAGGCGATCACGCGACATGACGGCCAGCGCACGGAACTTGCCCGCCTTGACATTGGGCATGAGCACCGACAGGCCGTCGATACCCACAGCTGCTTCATTTGACAGCAGGGCAGTGATGGCTTGCGGTGAACCGGTGTAGGGCACCGTCATCAGTGAGGCACCCATGGCCTGGCCCAGTACCTCACCAGTGAGGTGCGGTACCGAGTTGAGCTG
>JAZKHN010000064.1:6170-7545 GCA_040385325.1 Pseudomonadota bacterium | reverse complement strand
AAATGGACAAACATCTGTTCATTTTAGGGCGACGTGGCCCCCACGGTCGTTCACTACGTGTAACTCCCTGCCCCCCCGAGGGGGCCACTGCTCCTGCGGCCCGGCGAAGCCGGTTCCGCGGACCCTGCTTGCGAAGTCCCCACTCCGCTTACCACCCTGCACTTACCTACCTACAATTCCCGGGATCATGAAAGTTCTGAACATTGCAGCGTATAAATTTGTATCGCTGACCCAACTGCCCGAAATGCAGGCGGCCATCCTTGATGCCCTGCAAACACGTGGCCTGAAGGGCACGGTGCTGCTGGCTGAAGAGGGCATCAATCTTTTTCTGGCGGGGCCATCGGCAGTGATTCATGATTTTTTGGCATGGTTGCGGCTGGACATGCGTTTTGGCGATCTTGAAGTCAAGGAAAGTTATTCAAACGCCCAGCCTTTTCGCAAGCTGCTGGTGAAGGTCAAGCCTGAAATCATCCGCATGAACCACCCGGCCATACAGCCTGCATCGGGCCGCGCGCCTGCGGTTGACGCCACCACGCTGAAGCGCTGGCTGGATGCCGGCCATGACGACAACGGCCAGCCTGTGGTCACACTGGACACGCGCAACGACTTTGAAGTGGATGTCGGCACCTTCAACAACGCGATTGACTGGCGTATTACGAAATTCACCGAGTTTCCGCAGGCGTTGCTGAACAATCTTGACGCGCTGCAGGGCAAGACGGTGGTCAGCTTTTGCACCGGCGGCATACGCTGCGAGAAGGCCGCCATCTTCATGCGCGAAGCCGGGGTGCAGGATGTCTACCAGCTTGATGGCGGCATCCTCAAATATTTTGAGGTCAACGGCCATGCGCACTATGACGGCGAATGTTTTGTGTTTGACGAACGGCGTGCGCTGGACCCGGCCTTGAGCCCCAAAGTCAATCCTGAACTGGCATCCTGAAAGGAGGCCGGGCCTGCTGCCATCAGGTTTCGGCATCTTGTCTGACAATGGGCCGATTCAGAGTCTGCGAGGCTTGGTTTTAAGGGTGCAGGAACGCCATCACCCTATCGACCAAAGCACTTGAATCCGAGGCACCCATGATCCATCCCGATACCGCCCTGTGCATTTACGCGCCTCAAACATCGAGTCTGGCTGAACGCTTTCTCGCTGTACGGCAGCAAACCGAAAACCTTATCAAGCCCCTGAGCGCAGAAGACTGCCAGTTGCAGTCAATGCCCGACGCCAGCCCCGCCAAGTGGCACCTGGCGCACCTCACCTGGTTTTTTGAAACCTTTCTGCTGGAAAGATTTGAAGAAAACTTTCAGCCTTTCAATGCAGGATTCCGTGTGCTGTTCAACAGCTACTACAACGGCGTGGGCGACAAATACCCCAGGCCCA
>JAZKHN010000064.1:0-6070 GCA_040385325.1 Pseudomonadota bacterium | reverse complement strand
CCGTTTGAGCTGGCCAGCCGCCTTGTCACCAATGGCGAGATGCTGGCCTTCATGGCCGATGGTGGTTACCAGCGGCCCGAGCTCTGGTTATCAATGGGTTGGGACTGGGTACAGGCCGGACAACATTCCATGCCGCTTTACTGGCAACCCGCAGATGACGGGGGCTACCAGAACTTCACCCTGCAGGGCCTGGTCGAAGTAGACCCCAACACGCCCGTTTGTCACATCAGCTATTTTGAAGCCGATGCCTTCGCGCGCTGGTCTGGTGCGCGCCTGCCGACAGAGTTTGAATGGGAGATGGCTGCGCGTCGATTACCAGTGACGCCCTCACAACAAGGCAACTTCGTCGAGAACGCGGCCTACCACCCTTTGCCGCAACAGGAGGGCCATGAGGGCCAGCCCATGCAGATGCTGGGCGATGTGTGGGAATGGACCCAATCGAACTACAACCCTTATCCGGGCTACAAGCCGTGGGAAGGCCTGGTGGGCGAATACAACGGCAAGTTCATGTGCAACCAGTTTGTGTTGCGGGGCGGCTCGTGCGCCACACCGCAAAGCCATATGCGTGCGAGCTACCGCAACTTCTTTCCGCCCGATGCGCAGTGGCAGTTCAGCGGGCTGCGGCTTGCCCGCGATATACCCCGGTAATTCCTAGCCCGGAATAAACCGCCGCTCGGGCAGCGGGATGAATTCCGTCTCGCCCTCAACCTGGCCCATGGTTTGCGCAGCCCAGTCATCAGAGGCCTGCACAATGCGCTCCTTGCGGCTGGAAACAAAGTTCCACCACATCAGGCGGTGCCCATCCAGCGGATCGCCGCCCAGCACCATGAAGCGCGTGGCCTGCGATGCGCTGATCTTTGCAGCAACGCCCGGCTCAAGCAGAACCAGCGTGTGTGCCGCAACGGCCTCGCCATCCACCTCAAAATCGCTGTCCACGGAATAGATCGCCAGCTCCGGCGCGAGCGGCGGCATGTCGAAGGTACCACCCGCCTTGAGCTGCACGTCAAGATAAAGGGCAGGTGCAAAGGTGGAGACAGGTGAGGTCTTGCCAAATGCCTCCCCGATCAGCACGCGCACCTCAGCGCCGCCTGCCATCAGTTCAGGAATGTCTGCGGCAGGCGTATGTACAAACGCTGGCGCCACCTCTTCATGCGCGACCGGCAAGGCAGCCCAAAGCTGGATGCCGTGGTTCACATAGGTTTTGGTGCGCAGATCTTCAGGCCCTCGTTCTGAATGAACAATGCCGCGCCCTGCCGTCATCCAGTTGATGGCGCCTGGTTCAATGCGCTGCTCAAAGCCCAGGCTGTCGCGATGCATGATCGCGCCTTCAAACAGGTAGGTCACGGTAGCCAGGCCAATATGTGGATGCGGCCTGACATCATGGTTCTCGCCGGGTTGCACGGTGATGGGACCGAAATGGTCGAAAAACAGGAAGGGTCCGACAGCCTGTTTCTGCGCTGCCGGCAACAGCCGGCGCACCATAAAACCGCCGCCCAGGTCCTTGTTGTGACCCGTCAATTTGATCTGAACACTCATGCCGCACGCTCCACGCTGGTTGTAATTTCGGTTGTGACCGTGGTCATGAGTTTATGCACCGGGCATTTTTGTGCAACCGCTGCCAGCTCCCGTATCTGGGCATCCGTCAACTGACCTCTGATCTGCAACCGTGCCGCAAGTTTATAAATGCCAGCCCGCTCCTGTGAATCATCTCGTTCGATGACGGTGTGAATGTCATCGACCTTGATACCTTTCTTGTTGGCGTACCACATCACGGTAAGGGCCTTGCAGGCTGCCAGAGCCGCATCGTAAAGGTCATGCGGGCTGGGGCCGGTATCTGCACCGCCCTCTTCAGCGCTCACATCGGCTATCAGCAAATGCGAGCGAATCTGCAGCGACTGGGCCATGGCCTCGCCATAGGCGCGTTTGAGTTCGACAGTCATGGCGCAGCCTCCTTTTTTCAGCGCTTGAACTTACCCGCGACTTCAACAACCCGTTGACCGAGCTTGCGTGCGTTTTCAAGATCACCCGCTGACATTTCTGCAGCACCGGCATCAGACGGCGACTGCGCCATCGCGCCACTGTAGGAGCCGAGGTAGTTGGCATCGTTGCGCTGCGCTGCCTTGCTGTTGCTTGGCAACACGCCCTGGCTGACCCAGATGCCGCCATGCTGCATGGCCAGCGTGAACATATAGGTCAGCGTGGATGACTTGTCACCGTTCAGGCTGGCGCTGTTGGTAAACCCCGCAAAGAGTTTGTCCTTCCAGGCCTGGGTGTACCAGGGCTTGGAGGATGCATCGACAAACTTCTTGAACTGCCAGCTCACGCTGCCCATGTAAGTGGGTGAACCCAGAATGATGGCATCTGCGGCGGCGAGTGTTTCCCAGCCGCTTTCAGGCAGGTTGCCATCGGCATCAATGGCCAGCAGGTCGGCACCTGCGCCTTCGGCCACGGCTTGCGCCATGCGCTGGGTATGTCCGTAGCCGGAGTGGTAAACGACAGCAATTTTTGGCATAAACGCTTTCAGTAAAAGGTTGATAAGAATCAGGAAATCAGGATTACTTGCCGAGTTTGGCGTCAGCGCTCCATGCGCCGGCTCCAAAAGCTGCGATGCTGAACAGACCGCCGGCAATTGCCAGGTTCTTGAAGAAATTCATCTGTTGCATCATGACCTGTTCTGCGGGTACAGACCAGAAGGCATGGAAGATGAACGTGATCACCACGGTGAACAGTGCAATGCCCAGCGCCGCCCAGCGCGTCTGGAAGCCTACCAGCAGCAACAGGCCAAGGCCAAGCTCAACCAGGATGGCGATGGCTGCTGCTACCTGCGGAAGCGGTACACCCTGTGAGGCGATATAGCCGACGGTGCCAGCAAAGCCGCCTATCTTGGCGAAACCTGCAGGTACGAACAGCAGCGCCAGCAGTACGCGGGCCAGCAGGGAGAGAGGGTTTTGAAGTGTGTTCAGCATGATGGGTCCTTGAGAAAGTTAATAAAAGAAAGGGGAATAACAAAAATGCTGACTGGTGGTATGCCAGTCAGCAACAGGGCAACAGCCTCAGGCAGCGAGGTCAAACACCAGCACCTCGGCATCCTTGCCGTGGCCGAGTTCAAGCTGACCATCCTGGTTTTCAATCAGTGCGGCGTCACCTGCCTGCAACTTCTGGCCATTGACATCCAGCTCGCCACGCACCAGGTGCACATAAGCCTTGCGTTTTGCATCAAGCGCAAACGAGGCTTTCTCATCGGCGTTGAGCAGGCCTGCGTAAATTTTTGCGTCGGCATGGATGGTCACCGAGCCTTCAACACCGCCGTTTGAGGCCACCAGCTTGAGCTGGCCGCGTTTTTCAGGGGCACTGAAAGTCTTCTGTTCATAGCTCGGGGGAATGCCCGTCACATTGGGTTCAATCCAGATCTGCAGAAAGTGTGTGGTCTGGCCTTCTGCATGGTTGAATTCGCTGTGCTGCACGCCGGTGCCTGCGCTCATGCGCTGCACATCGCCGGGCGGGATACCCTTGACGTTGCCCATGTTGTCCTTGTGGGCCAGTTCACCGCTCATCACATAGCTGATGATTTCCATGTCGCGGTGGCCGTGCGTGCCGAAGCCGCGGCCCGCGGCAATGCGGTCTTCATTGATGACGCGCAGGTTGCCAAAGCCCATGTGCTGCGGGTCGTAATAACCGGCGAACGAGAACGAGTGAAATGATTTGAGCCAGCCGTGGTCTGCATAGCCGCGGTCTGCTGATTTGCGCAGGGTGATCATAAAAACTGCCTTTCGTAATTGGCATCTGCGGCGGTGCTTTAAAAACTGTGCAGCGCTGCGTCCAACAACTCCAATGTAGGTCTGCAGGCGCTTCTGGCAGTTGCCACGGTTTGATGGCATCATTCAAATTATTTGAATGAACAGGGCGATCATGGCAAAAAACACCATTCGCGACGTACTGACCCCCGAAGCGCTCAACCTGATTGATGCCGTGCACCGCACCGGCAGCATGGCCGCCGCTGCACGCGAGCTGGGCGTGGTGCCCAGTGCCCTCACCTACCGGGTGCGTCTGGTCGAAGATGCGCTGGACGTCCTGCTCTTTGACCGATCGTCACGGCAGGCTAAGCTGACCGAAGCCGGCAAGGAACTGCTGCGCGAGGGTAATCGCCTTCTGGCCGAACTGGATGCTGTGGCCAACCGCGTCAAGCGCGTGGCCACGGGCTGGGAGCCGCAGTTGACGCTGTCTGTGGACAGCATCATCTCGCGCGGCACGGTCATGGAACTCTGCGAGGCTTTTTTTGCGCTTGAGCCGCCGACGCGCCTGAAGATCCGCGAAGAAGCGTTGTCCGGTACGCTGCAGGCGCTGACCTCGGGGCAGGCCGACCTGGCACTGGGCGTGGCCATTGATGTGGCCGCAGGTTCCGATTTGGAGGCGGCGAGCCTCAGCACGGTACAAAGCAAACCTCTGGGCCATGTGACTTTTGTTTACGCCGTCGCGCCCCATCACCCGCTGGCTGCAGTAGAGGGTCCCCTCACCGACGCGATGATGCTGCAGCACCGTGTGGTGGCGGTGGCCGACTCCATACAGCGCGGCAGCGGCATGTCAGTAGGCCTCTTGGGTGGCCAGGATGTGTTCACGGTACCCGGCATGCTGGCCAAACTGGATGCCCAACTGCGTGGTCTGGGCAGCGGCTTTTTGCCGGAGTACCTGGCCAGGCCCCACATCGATACAGGCCGTCTGGTCGAAAAAGCCGTTGACAGGCCGCCGCGTGTAGTCAAACCCAGCTACGCATGGCGCACCAGCGGGGGTACCCAGCCCGGCCGCGCGCTGCAGTGGTGGCTCAAACAGCTTGAAAAGCCCAAGACCCGAAACGCCCTGCTTGAGCGTTAATCGCAGACATGCGGGCACGCACCAAGGGATGGGCATGCCGACTGCGTGTAGAGTGTGTTTATCGGCAAGGCAATTTGCACACTACAACATCCGGAGAAGTAAAAATCATGAGCACAAAAATCCGCAAAAAACCTCCGGCGAAAAAGTCATCCACACCCTCCCCCCACCCTCCCGGTAAAACTGCGGCGCGCCACATTGCCGTCATTGGGGCAGGCATCGCCGGCATCGCCTGCGCACGCACCCTGATGCAGGCGGGCCACCAGGTCACGGTGTTTGAAAAAAGTCACGGTGCAGGCGGCCGGATGTCCACACGCGTGAACGAGTTTGGCGGCTTCGATCATGGAGCGCAGTACTTCACTGCGCGCGATGCACGCTTCGGAAAAGTGCTGGCCTTGACGCCGGCCACTGTTCGCCCATGGAGCGCAAACACCGTGCGTATCCTGGACGAACTGGGGCGCGTCGTTGCATCAGCGCTGCCCCCAAAAGAGGCGCATTGGGTAGCCAGCCCCGGCATGAATTCACTGGTGCGCCAATGGGCAGAACCACTGGCTGCAGCCGGCAGGCTTATGACCGATACGCTGGTCACACGGCTGGAAGCCGACAAACTGGACCCGACGCGCTGGCAATTACAGACCGACGGGCAGACAGAAGGCTCGGGCAGCCGCGTGTACTCGGGTTTTGATGCCGTGGTGATCGCCGTCCCGGTGGCACAGGCCAAGGCCATGCTGCTCAGTTCACAAACCGGCAAGGCGCTGGTTGAAGCCGTGTCTGCCGTGACCGTTGCGCCCTGCTGGACATTGATGCTGGCCTTTCCGCAAGCCATTCAGCCCAACCTGCCGCACCTCGGCCCGCACTGGAACGCGGCACGCAGTACCCATCACCGTGTGGCATGGGTGGCACGCGAATCATCCAAACCGGGACGCGGCCCCATCGAACGCTGGACAGTGCAGGCCAGCCCCGACTGGTCAGAGCGCCATCTTGAAGACGACCATGAGCGCGTCAAAGCCAAGCTGCTCAAGGCCTTCACCGAGGTGACCGGCATTCGCGCGCAACCCGCGTTCGCAGACGTTCACCGCTGGCGTTACGCACAAACCATGCAGCCGCTGGGTAAAAGCCATCTTTGGGACGCCAAGGCGGGCATAGGCGTGTGCGGCGACTGGTGCATAGGCCACCGGGTTGAAGACGGGTTTGTCTCGGGTCT
>JAZKHN010000063.1:7952-10859 GCA_040385325.1 Pseudomonadota bacterium | reverse complement strand
GTGGTGCCGAAGTGCACAAATTTTGCGGCGTCCTTGTTGAACAGGCCCACAGTTTCGGTCAGGCTTTTGACCAGCGGTATGGCGACACTGCCGGCCCGAACACTCTCGCGCACGATCTTGGTCACATCGAAGAGTTCGACCTTGCAGGTGCCGACGATGGACTGCGCCGCCGCCTCGGGTATCAGCCCGACACTGGCCTGCGCGCGTGCCAGCGAGGCCTCGAAGCGCAGCATGGCCTCGACGATCTGGCGCTCGCTGAAGAGCTCGAGCACTTCAGGCGTGGAGAGGAAGCCTTCGAAGATGCTGCTCATGAACAGTTACCTTTTAAGGCGGATTTGGTTCGGCAAGGGCACTGAGCGGCGCAGCACGTCTTCACCCAGCCAAAGCGCAGACCGCCATGCGCGCTGCGCCACCGTGGGCAACGGCATCTGCTGATAGTCGTCGTTGAAAACCTCGAAGCTGTAGTCGCCGCGATAACCCAGCGCGTGCAGCCTGGCGACCAGTGAGGCCAGCGCCTCGCTGTGCACGCCCTCGCCGGGAAAGACACGAAAGTGCCGCGCGGTGGCGATGCGCTCCTCCACAGACTTGATCTCCGTCCACATGAAATCGGCCAGCTGCACCAGGAAGACTTTTGCGGGGTCGAGTATTTCAAGCTCGTCGAGCGAGGTGTTGGTGGCGAACACATGAAATGAATCAAAGCCCAGACCGAGGTTGGGCATGTCGGCTTCGCAGATCAGGTCCCAGGCCTGCGGAAATTCATTGACCGTGCGTCCCCATGACAGCGCCTCATAGGCGATGCGGATATTCATGGGAATCGCCAGCATGGCGAGCTTGCGCAGGTCACGCACCAAAGCCTTGCTGTCGCCGGTGGCGTGTGTCGATGTGGACGAGCAGATCAGCAGCAGTTTGCAGCCAAGCGCGTGGCACATCTCCAGCATGGACTTGGCGATGTCCATCTTGTACTCATGCAGGTGGCCGCTCAGGCCCTCGAAGTCACGCAACACCTGGAAGCCCGTCACGCGCAGGCCACTGTTGCGCACAGCCGCAACGGCGGCGTCCAGCCCGTCGGGGTGGCCGACGATGTCGCGCGCGGACAGCATGATCTGCGTGAAACCGGCATCACGCACGGCCTTGAGTTTGGCCTCAAGAGGGCCGGCCAGAGAGATGGTGTCCATCCCGAAATCGTCGATGTTTCCGCTGTAGTGGCTCATGACGGTATCCTGTGTTCAGCCACGGCGGTCGTCATGGACCAACTCGAAACTCACGCTCCCAAGCCACGTTTTTGTCAAGGCGCCGCGGTCTTCGCTGTGCACGCCTTTGGACTCCACGAACTCGACACCGCGCTTGCGCAACTCGGCCACCGTTGCCAGCACGTCAGAGGTGCCCAGGCCGATGCGGTGCAGGCTTTCATCACCCTCCACTTCCAGAACGCTGGCTTCGGGTTCAATCAACTGGATATAAAAGCGCGAGGCCGCGGGGCCTGGGCTGCTGAGGATGCGGCCTTTTGGCAGCACGCCAAAACGCTGTTCGGCAGGCAGCTCGGCAAACCCGAACAACTCGCGGTAAAACTCTGTCCAGTCATCGCTGCGGTCTGTGCCTATGTACTGCACAACACCAAAGAAGTGCAGTCCCGCCACGGCCGGCGGGTGCTGGTCTACCGTCGGGATGGGCACAAAGTCAACGTCGTAGATGGAGAACTTGTCGTAACGGTCTACAAAATAAAGGCGGCTCGTGCCGACACCGTGGACGGCGGGAATATTGAGTTCCATCACCTCGACACGCGGCGGCACCGCCCAGGCGCCACGCTCAAGCGCGCGGCCATAAGCCGCGGCTGCATCACGCACGCGCAGTGCGACGGCGGCGATCTCGGGCTTGTCCTGGGGCGCAGCGCCACTGGGCAACACAGGAACATGCGCGTTGACGATGATGTTGAGGCCACCCTGCCGGTACAACATGACCTCACGCGAGCGATGCCGCGCCACCGGCCTGAACCCCATCATTTCCAGCACCTGGCCCAGCGCCTGCGGCTTGGCCGTCGTGTATTCAATGAACTCGATGCCATCCAGGCCCAACGGGTTGGACGCATCAAGAATGGCTTCGCGGTCGACAGCAGGTTTGCTTGTGGTGCTCATGGGGTTCTCCGTGAGGTAGTCGTTGGTCGGATCAGACAGGCAGGCCCGCAGGCTCGGCAATTTTCGCGCCAGGCACATGGCCGCCACCAAGAAACAGGCGTTCAATATTCGGGTCTGCCAGCAGTTCAGATGCCTTCTTGTGCAGAACCAGCTGGCCTGACTCAAGCGCAATGGCATCGTCTGAAATCTTCAGCGCGCTCTTGACATTCTGTTCAACCATCAGCACCGTCGTTCCCTGTGATGCAAGTTTCTGCAGGAGCTTGAACACATCCTGCACCACCATGGGCGACAGGCCGATGGAGGGCTCATCAATCAGCAGCACCTTGGGGCGCAGCAGCAGCGCGCGGCCCACCTCAAGCTGTTTCTGCTCACCACCCGAGAGGGCGGACGCCTGTGAGTGCAGGCGCTCCTTCACGCGCGGAAACAGCTCCAGCACTTCAGGGATGCGTTCATGCGTGGTTTTGGTACCCAGCGTGATGCCGCCCAGTTCGAGGTTCTGGAACACGGTCAGCTGCCCGAACAGGTTGCGGCCCTGCGGCACAAACGCAATGCCCTTGGCGAGCAGCGCCTTCTGCGTGTAGCCGGAGATGTCTTCACCATCGAGGAGCACACGGCCCTGGCGCGGCTTGAGCAGGCCGAACAGGGTTTTCAGCACCGTTGATTTACCTGCGCCATTGGGACCGAGCAGCAAAGTGATGGAACCACGCCTGACCTTGAAGGACAGGTTGTTCAGGATCATGAAGTCCTTGTAGCCCGCGACCACGTCGTCGAATTC
>JAZKHN010000063.1:3647-7852 GCA_040385325.1 Pseudomonadota bacterium | reverse complement strand
TCAGTTCCCCAAATAAGCATCAAGGACTTGTTTATTTCCGCGTATCTCGGCCGGCGTGCCAATCGCCAGCACCCTGCCCTCGACCATCACCATGATGCGGTGGCACAGGTCCATCACAAAGTCCATGTTGTGCTCGATCACCACAAAAGATGCCTTCTTGCCGAATTTGGGGTTGCGGTTGAGGTCCTTCAGCAGCGTCGAGATGCCGCCCACCAGGCTGGGGTTGACACCGGCACACGGTTCGTCCAGAAGCACCAGGTCAGGCTCGGCCATGAAGGCCATCGCAATGTCGACCAGCTTTTGCTGGCCGTAGCTCAGGGTGCCCGCGGGTTTGTCGGCTACATGGCGGATGCGGAACTGGTCAATCAGCACATCGGCCTTCTCGCCCAAACCCGAATCGCCAGGCGCGAACATGCGGCTGAACATGGACCCCTTGTGCTCCTGCGCAGCGACGATGAGGTTGTCACGTACCGTCATCTTGCCGAAGACCTGCAGGGTCTGGAAGGTGCGGCCCACGCCCCGGCGGCTGAGCGCCAGCGGCGACAGGCCGGTGATGTTTTTGCCGTTAAGTTCAATCGCACCTGCATCCGGGCTGATCTGTCCGAGCACGCTGTTGAACATGGTGGTCTTGCCGGAACCGTTGGGGCCGATGACCCCGAAGATTTCACCGGGCATTACCTCGAACGACACGCCGCCCACGGCCTGTATGGCGCCATAGGCTTTTTTCAGGTCGGTGACCTTGAGAAGTGCGTTGCTCATGATGCGGCTCCAATGCGGCTGGCAGCAGCGGAGCGTGCGGCTGAGGCGGCGCGCGCATCACGCTTTTCGCGCAGGCGGTCAGGAATGCTGAGCAGGCCATCGGGCAGCCACACCATCAGCAGCACCACGGCAGCGCCGAACATCGGCAGGTACCAGTTGGATACATAAGGCACGTCGCGCAGCCACTCGGGCAGCACCACACCGACTGCGGCACCGATGATGGGGCCGAGGAAGTAGCCGGCACCACCCACAACAACCATCAGGTACATCATGATGGATGCAGCAACGGTAAACGGCGCGGGCTCGATGAACTGCACGAGCGATGCAAACAGCGCACCCGCCACACCGGCATAGGCCGCTCCAATGGCAAAGCTCAGCAACGTGTAGTTGCGGATGTCCACACCCAGACTCTCTGCACGAATCGGGTTGTCACGCAGCGCCTTGAAGGCCTTGCCCCAGGGCGAGCGCAGCAAGCCCCAGAGCAGCCCGGCCATGACAAGGGCGACGGCCAGCACAAAGTAGTAGTACGGCAGGTTGCCTTCGAGCGAATATCCAAAAAGAGAAGGGCGCGCGATGTTGTTGATCCCGAAAGTGCCACCGGTAAGCCATTCTTCGTTGCGCATCACCAGCCAGATGGCCGTGTTGAACCCAAGCGTGGCGAAGGCAAGGTAGATTGCCTGTACACGCAGCGCGGGGAAGCCCAGAATGAGGCCGACAACGAAGCAGATGAGTGCAGCAGCAGGCAGGCCCAGCCAGAAACTGACACCGGCCTTCATGAGTATGGCTACCGTGTAGGCGCCTATGCCAAAGAAGGCCGCATGACCGAGGGATTTCTGGCCCGCATAACCAATGGTGAGGTTGAGCCCCATGGTGGCGATGATGAAGACCAGCCAGTAACTGAGCAGGTAGATGCCGTAGTTCTTCATGAACTGCGGCGCGACCAGCACCAGCAGAGCAGCCAGAAAAGTGAAGACCGTGGCCCACTTGTGGTTGAGCAGCGTGTTCATACCTTGCGCTCCTCTTTTTTGCCCAGCAGGCCCTGGGGCTTGAAGAGAATGACAACCATAAAAATGATCAACGCAACCGCATCCTTGTAGGCCGGCGATATGTAGGCCGCTGCAAGGTTCTCGCACACCCCCACAATCAGCCCGCCCAGCAGCGCACCGCGCGAGTTGTTGAAACCGCCGATGATGGCTGCAAAAAATGCTTTGGTACCCAGCCCTTCGCCCATGTCGAACTTGGCAAGATAGGTCGGCGTGACCAGCAATGCGGCGGCAACCGCCAGCACGGCATTTATGGCAAAGGTATAAAACACCATGCGCGGCACATTGATGCCGAGCACCGACGCGCTTTCGGTGTTTTGCGCCACGGCCTGCATGGCGCGGCCGGTCACGGTTTTGGCGAGGAAGGCCTGCGTGCCCATGACGATGATCATGGCCAGTACAAAGGTGCCGATGTCCTGCATGGTGATGGTGACACCTGCAATATTGAAGAGTTTGTCAGGGAAGATGCTGGCAAACGGGTGCGCCTCTGCGCTGTAGCCGGCGCGCACACCGTTGCGCATGAAGATCGACAGTCCGATGGTGGCCACGACGATGGGCATCATGCCGTAGCGCATGAGCGGGTCCACCACACCGCGCTTGAACAACCAGCCCAGCACGACAACAGCCAGGATGGCGGTCAGCACGAAGCTGACCAGCATGGGCGCTCCGAAAGAAATAAAGGCCAGCATCATGAAGGCTGGCAGCATGACAAATTCACCCTGGGCGAAATTGATGGTGCCAGATGCCTGCCACAGCAAAGTGAAGCCCAGGCCCGCCAGCGCATAGATGCTGCCGGTGGCCAGGCCCGAGAAAAAAAGCTGGAGAAAATCTGTCATGGGAAGTCCGTTCTGGTGCCACAGCAGCCACGCAGGCGCTGGGGCCCGGCGTGGCGCAACAGGCCGGCCCCGATGGCCGGCCCTGCGCTCAGTTCACTTTTTGGCGGCGGGTGCTGCTGCCGGTTTGGCAGCTGCGGCAGAGGCGGCAGCCGGCTTCACGTCGCGGGTAGCGGCATTGAGCGGCGGCACCATGTCGATGACTTCCTGCTTGCCGTTTTTTACCTGCACGATAAAGCTCATGCGGTCCAGGTCGCCCTTGCCGTCGAACTCGGTGTACATCAGAGCGCCGGGGTATTTGTCGGTGTTGACCTTCAGGCCCTTCATGGCAACCGCCACGGCCTTGCGGTCCAGCTTGCCGGCTTTCTCGATGGCCGCCTTCAGCACATACATGCCGGAGTAACCCTTCATGCCGTTGTGGTCAGAGGTGTATTTGTAGGCCTGCTCAAATTTGGCCTTGAAGGCACGCACGACAGGAATCGGTGCATCCACCGTGAGGCCGACGTGGGCGATGGCGCCATTGGCAGAGTCACCTGCCAGGTCAATCACCTTCTGGCCGGTCAGTGTGGTTTCACCGATGACGGGTTTGGTCCAGCCCTGTTTTTTCAGTTCGCGCAGCAGGCGGGCGGACTCGTCTTCGTTCGAATAGGCAAAGATGCCGTCAGGGTTGGACTGCTTGGCGCGCAGCACGGCTGCCGAGAAATCGATCTGGCCGGACTCGGTGGAGATCTCCGAGGTCACCTTGGTCTGCGAACTGGCCAGTGCCTTCTTGATGGCGTCCAGACCGCCCTTGCCGAAGTCGTTGTTCACGTAGATGACGGCAATGCTCTTGAGTTTGGCGACATCGGTGATGTAGCGCGCAACTTTTGGCATCGCGGTCGCTTGCGTGAAGCTGGTGCGGAAAACATAGGGGTTGCCCTGCTCGGTGATGCTGGCCGCTTCGCCGCCGGTGAAGTTGGGCACCTCGGCACGGCGCGACTCGGCCATGCTGACCATGATGGAGCCGGAGAACACCGGGCCGAAGATGGCGAACACGTTGTCGTCAATCGCCTTCTGGGTCAGGCCCTTGGCCACGCCGGGGTTGCTTTGTGTGTCAGCAGTGGTGGTCTGGATTTTTTTGCCCAGAATACCGCCAGCGGCATTGATTTCCTGTACGGCCAGCTCGATGCCGTTCTTGAAGTTGGTACCTGCCGTGGCGCCCGCGCCTGACAGTTCAACGATGTTGGCTATCTTGATGACATCCTGTGCGAAACCGCTGGTGGCACTGGCAGCCATTGCGCAGGCGGCGATGAGTTTCAGCGCAAAACGCTTGTTCATGTTTGTCTCCTCTGGTTTAAAAATCAATCAACAAAAAAACTGGAAGCCGCGCAAGTCTGCTGACGGCCTCGTGTGTTCGATGAACGCAAAATTGGCAGACTGTTTGCGAAGAACTGCCTGAACTGTAGTGAAAAGAAAAAATTGAATGGCCCAAAATTCGCCGGTTTGCGCGATTAACGAACAATAATGAGCGACAAGCGAACGAAACAAGGGTTACACCCATGTTTCCGGTTTTCACTCCCACCCGCCATGA
>JAZKHN010000063.1:0-3547 GCA_040385325.1 Pseudomonadota bacterium | reverse complement strand
CCATACCCTGCACCCTGATGCCTTGCCCGCGGCCGCCAGCGCACCCGCACTGGACAAACGCGACTGGATTGCGGGCCTGGAAAAAGGCCTGTCCATGATGGAGTGCTTCGACGATGCCAACTCGCGCATGACGGCCAGCCAGGCCGGTGCGCGCTGCGGGCTGAGCCGTACCGCCGCACGGCGCTACCTGTTGACCCTGCAGCACCTGGGTTATGTGGGTGGCGACGGCAAGCTGTTCTGGCTTACGCCGCGTGTATTGCGGCTCGGCCAGTCCTACCTGGAATCAGCACGCCTGCCTCGCATCGTGCAGCCGTTTTTGCAGCGCGTGACAGCGGGCACGCAGGAAAACGCCTATGTCTGCGTGATGGACGGGGATGACATCGTCTATGTGGCGCGCAACGGCACCAGCCGCGCGCTCAATATTGGTTATGTACTCGGTGCACGGGTGCAGGCGCAGGTCACAGCCGCCGGCATGCTGCTGTTGTCGATGCGCCCACTCGAATGGCAGGAGAACTGGCTGGCCACACGCGAATTGCGCTCCTACACCTCGTACACCATCGCCAGCAAGGACCGCATGCGGGTCGAGCTCGCACGTGTGCGGGCCCAGGGTTGGGCGGTGTCGGAGCAGCAGCTTGAACTGAAACATCGCGGCATTGCGGTACCGCTGCGCGACCGGCATGGTGACGTCGTGGGCGCACTCAGCGTGACCATGCCCATGGGACATGAATCCAGTGAAGATGCTGCGGCCCGCGTGCTGCCCGTGCTGAGCGAAACGGCTCAGGCCATGCGCAACCTGATCTGAGTTTGCGCTCGCTGCAAGCCAAGCCAGCCCGGTCAGGCACAAATCGCCAGATGTAAAGCTTGCTTTACATTTTGGGCATCTGACGCGTCCGGAGAGTCCGCAGGGACCCGCCCAAGCGCCCAAAATGGCCGTTTTTAGGGGAAAAATATGCCTCCAACCCAATAAACACGAGCGTAAGCAGCTACCAAATTAATAGCAACCTGAACACGCAGCTGCCGTTCTGATTGGCTCATGCAGCGAATCCTCACTTCAAAGACAATGCCCACTCACCAGCATTGCCCATGAAAACCCGTCACTTCGCACAGCTCATTGCCCTGTCTGCCCTCTGGGGCGCATCCTTTCCCCTTCTTCGCATCGCCAGCCCCGCCTTGGGCCCCTGGGTGGTGGCAGGGGCGCGCTGCACGCTGGCGGCCATGGTGCTGGCGCTGCTGATGTCTGCCCTGCGTGAGCGCTGGCCGGCGCGCGCCACCTGGCCGCGCCTGGCGCTGGTCAGCCTGTTGACCGTGGTGATCCCCTTTGTGTTTTTCAACTGGGCGGCGCTGATCATCCCTTCGGGCTATTCGGCCGTGCTGAATGCCACCTCGCCTCTTTTTGGCGTGCTGGCCGCCGCAGCCGTGAAGGAAGAAAAACTCACCGGCCTGCGGCTTTTTGGCTGCCTGCTCGGTTTTGTGGGCGTCGCGCTGCTGGTGCAACTGGGGCCGGTGACCGTGACACCGATGGTGGTCATGGCCGCACTGGCCTGCGTCGCTGCGGCAGCCAGCTATGGGTTTGGCGCCATCCTGATGAAGCGCGCCACCCTGACCCATGAACCCCTGCCCGCATCGGCAGCCGTGCACGTGGCAGCAGCGCTGATCCTGCTGGTGCCCATGGGTGCCGCTGCGCCGTCGGCAACCTTCACGGTGCCCGCCATGCTGGCCGTGCTCATGATTGGCACCGTCACCTCGGGTTTCATGTACTGGATGTCGATGCGCCTGATGCGCAATATTTCAGCCAGCGCAGCCACCTCTGCGGCTTTCATGATTCCGCTGTTCGGCGTGACATGGGGCGGTATATTTCTGGGGGAGAAGGTGACCCTGAGCATGCTGCCCGGCTGCATTCTGGTGCTGGCAGCGATGACGCTGATCACGGGGTTCAACCCGTTTCGCGGTGCACCGCCTGAGCCCTGAGAGGTTCCGGCGGCTGCTTGACAGCCCATTTTCGTGGAATCAGGCGCCGAGACCGCGCGCCCAGCGCTTTTGCAGGCAGTTCATCGACGACAAACCGGCCGAGCTGGGGCGGCTCTCGGCAGCGTGTTTTTTAAGGTCGTAGGTCAGACCCAGCAACACGTCCTTGGTTGAGCTGGGCATGGCATGCCACTGCTCGCTGAGTTCGTCGATAAGCTGTTCAGCCATGGCATCCATGTCAGCTTCCGGACGCGCCAGGGGGCCGTCTTCAGCAAACCGATTGAGCAGAATGAACACAACTTCGTCGCGTGACATGCGATTTCTCCAGAGATATCACCACACATGGTAGGAGCAGTGAGGTAGCCGCCTTGTAGGAGAGCGCCAATTGTTACCAGACGTGTCGCAAATTTACGACGTGAATCGCCTTCTGGGGTAAAACTGGCTCAGGTGCGGGTGATGTCTGGCGTCGTGACCTGAACGTCGGCATTCTGTGCGCGATGGCGCAGCGCATGCTCCATCACCACCAGTGCCAGCAACGCCTCGGCAATAGGCGTGGCGCGTATGCCCACGCAGGGGTCGTGACGGCCCTTCGTCACCACCTCGGCAGGGTTGCCGCTGGTGTCTATCGACTGGCGAGGCGTGATGATGGAACTGGTCGGCTTGATGGCAATCGACACTTCCAGGTCCTGGCCCGTGCTGATGCCGCCCAGCACGCCGCCGGCATTGTTCGACTGGAAACCCTGGGGCGTGAGGCCATCACCATGCGTGGTGCCGCGCTGCGTCACGCTGGCAAAACCTGCGCCTATCTCCACACCCTTGACGGCGTTCAGGCCCATCATCGCAAAGGCGATGTCGGCATCGAGCTTGTCATACAGCGGCTCACCCAGGCCGACGGGCACGCCTGAAGCCGTCACGCGAATGCGTGCACCACAGGAGTCGCCGGCCTTGCGCAGCTCGTCCATATAGGTTTCGAGCCTGGTGACGTCGGCAACGGGTGCAAAGAAAGGATTGTTTGGCACGTGGTCCCATGACTCGAAGGGAATCACCTCGTCACCCACCTGTGTCATGCAGCCGCGAAAAGTGGTGCCGTATTTTTCAGCCAGCCACTTTTTGGCGACAGCGCCTGCAGCCACCGTAGGCGCTGTCAGGCGGGCTGATGAACGGCCGCCACCGCGCGGGTCGCGGATGCCGAACTTGTGCAGGTAGGTGTAGTCGGCATGGCCGGGTCGAAAGGTTTCAAGGATATTGCCGTAGTCCTTGCTGCGCTGGTCAGTGTTGCGAATCAGCAGGCAAATCGGGGTGCCGGTGGTCTTGCCCTGGTACACGCCCGAAAGAATCTCGACCGCGTCGGCTTCGTTGCGCTGGGTAACGTGCCGGCTGGTGCCCGGGCGGCGGCGGTCCAGGTCAGCCTGGATGTCGGCCTCGCTGAGTGCCATGCCCGGCGGGCAGCCGTCAATCACGCAGCCAATGGCCGGGCCGTGGGATTCACCGAAGTTGGTGACTGCGAAAAGATTGCCGAATGTGTTGCCGCTCATGGCTGGAGATTATCCCAGACGGCACTGGAACAATTCCTGCTTGTTGC
>JAZKHN010000062.1:0-1718 GCA_040385325.1 Pseudomonadota bacterium | reverse complement strand
CCGACGACCAGCCGTGCGGGTATGTTCAGCGCCCGGCACAGCGTGATGCCCAGGTGTGCAAAGTCCCGGCAGACACCGGCACGCTGCACAAACACTTCCTGCGAGGTGGTGGTGGAGTTGCTGAAGCCCGGCATGTAATAGATGGACTCATGCAGCCAGGTTTCAATCGCGCGTACGCGGCTCAGGCCGTGCGGCAGGTGGCCGAACAGCTGCTGTGCGACGCGGCTCATCACGTCTGATTCGCAGTAGCGGCTGGGCATCAGGTAGCGCAGCACGTCGTCCGGCACCGATGTCACGGGCGACTCGTCCAGGTGCAGCGGCACTGACACGGCGTTAAGTTCAATCTTGGCGTGGTAGTTGACCGACAGCACACCCTTGGGCGCATCAAGCCGCACAAAGCGGTTGCCGTTGCGCTCGTCTGAATGCGTGCGTACCTTCATGCTTGGCGTGATGGTCAGGCGCTCTTCAAGAATGTTGTGGCCTTCATGGAAGGCGGCTTCAATGTGAAACAAAAAGTGCGCCGGATGGGTGACTTCGTAGTCAAGCAGCAGGTCGACGGTAGCGGTATGCATAAGATTTTCTGGGTGGGTCAAACAAAAATGGCAGTCAATGACTGCCACCGGGAAACATGAAAGTTAAAGCGGCGTCCTTCGCTCGGGCGATCTGCCGTCGGTGGGCGTGAACCAGTTTTTGCAGGTCACGAAGACGATGTGCGCTGCGCGTTCCATCACGTCTTTCGCCTGCGTTTTACGGGTGCTGCGTGCCTTCAGGCGATTGACAAGCAGAAGCTCGGCAATCCCTGCCTTGATCTTGTCAGGCCCATATGCCGAAGGTACGGAAACAGGCTTTCCCGGAGCGCTGGCGGGGAAAAGCCGCTGGCGCAGTCGCGCCACCAGGCCCGGATTGCCCACAGACACGATATGCCGGCCTTCCTGGGGCTGCATTTACTTCAGCACTTTTCTCGCAGCACCCACACCCAGCGCAGCCAACACGATGAATACGACGGCCAGGATCAGGAACAGGCCGAAGAGGATTTTGGCAATGCCGGCAGAACCGGCAGCAATGCCGCCAAAACCCAGGGCAGCGGCGACGAGTGAGATAAGCGCAAAAATGATGGCGTACTTGAGCATCAATGACTCCTTGGCGGCCAAAGCGGTGGCTTTGACGCAGTGTGGTTGATATGCGTTGATATTAAAAGTCGCCAGTTGCTGGCCGAATCAGTAGCGCGCGCTTCCCCCTGTAGGACAAGGGCGGCGCGAGGGTTATTTTTTGAACAGCTTGCCAAGGCCCTCGCTGAGTTTGCTGCCCAGGTTGGCGCCGGCGCCCGTGCCCACGCCGGGCATCAGCGCCGTGCCGATGGCTGCGCCCAGCAGTGCGCCGCGTGACAGCGTCACCTCGGGCGATTCCAGCGTGCCGCCTACCACCAGCGGCACGGCCACTGCGCCGCCTATGGCGCTGCCCAGTTTGCTCTCGCCAGCGAGGTTCACGCTGATGTGGCCGCTCAACGCTTTGGCCGCTGACACCGCCACATTGCCCGTCGCGCTGAGCGCGCCTGATGTCGCGACCAGGTTGCTGAGCTGGGCCGCACGTCCGTGGGTCGCGATGTGGCCCGCCAGGGTTTGCAGCTCTGTCTGCCCGCCACGGCTCAAGCCCACCGTCTTGACGGCCTTGGCCAGGTCAATGCCGTGAACAATCGCGCCGCGCACGGTGAAGGTCGT
>JAZKHN010000061.1:6939-10870 GCA_040385325.1 Pseudomonadota bacterium | reverse complement strand
ACGGCTGACTCGGTCTGCACATAACGCAGTTCTTCGATTTTTCCTTCAAGCTCCGCAATCGGCTGCTCGAAATCCAGAAAGGTCTTTTTCGCCACGTCGTACTCCTCAGGTCTTCAAGGCTTCAGAATCAGGTCGGCTCGGCACCCAGCACGGGCAAGGGGTCGAGCGAGCGCCAAATATACCAAGTTGCAACACTGCAATAAGGCGCCCAGGCCGCCGCCACCTCGCGCGCATCGCTGCGGCTCACGGCTTCACCGGAAAAATAGCTTTTGCTGATGCCGGCAATCAGGCCCACATCGTCCAGCGGCAGCACATTGGGCCGGCGAAGGTAGAAGATCAAAAACATCTCGGCCGTCCAGCGGCCAATGCCGCGAATGGCGACCAGTTCTTCAATGATGGCTTCGTCGTCCATCGCGGCCCAGTCCTTGACGTGCACGGTGCCGGCATCAAAGTGTATGGACAGGTCAACCAGGTATTCAACCTTGCGGGCGCTCAGGCCAGCGGCGCGCATGTCGTCGACTTTCAGCTTGAGCACGTTGGCGGGTGTCATCTTGCGGGGCAAGGCCACAAACTTGTGCCAGACCGACTGCGCCGCCTTGACCGAGATCTGCTGGCCGACGATGCTGCGCGCCAGTGTGCTGAAAGCGTCGCCGCGCGTCTGCAGGCAGGCGTCGCCGAACTGCGGAATCAGGCGTTTCATGACACGGTCTTTTTTGGTCAAATGCCTGCAGGCTTCTGCCCAATACTCGGGCGTGGAATTTACAGGTCCCAGGTCGTCTGACTCTGCATTCACTGTCTTTTTCATGACCCGGCTTCCCAGGTCGTCCCGGCAGGCGAGTCCTTGAGCACAATGCCCTGCGCCAGCAAATCGGTACGGATTTTGTCAGCCAGCGCAAAGTCTCTTGCGGCCTTGGCCTCGGCACGCTGGGTAATCAGGGCCTTTATGGTGGCCTCGTCCAGACCTGCACCCGCCTGAAGGTAGGCGCCGGGCTCGTTTTGCAAAAGCCCGAGGCAGGCAGCCAGACCCTTGAGCAGCGCAGCCGCTTCGGCAGATGCCGTTCTATTCACTTCACCGGCAAGCTCAAACAAAACCGCCATGGCTTCGGGCGTGCCGAAGTCTTCATCCATCGCGGCCTTGAAGCGCGCGGCAAACGGGTTGCTCCATTCGACTGGCGTTTCAGAGGGCGCAACCAGAGCCAGTGCGGTATACAGCCGTTTCAGGGAGTTGCGGGCATCGTCAAGGTGCGCGTCGCTGTAATTCAGCGCGCTGCGGTAATGGGCCCGCAGGATGAAAAAGCGCACCGTTTCGGCATCGTATTTCTGCAGAATCTCGCGGATGGTGAAGAAGTTGCCCAGCGACTTGGACATCTTCTCGTTGTCAACGCGCACAAAGCCGTTGTGCATCCAGGTGCCGGCCAGCGGGTTGCCAAACGCACCTTCTGACTGCGCAATCTCGTTTTCGTGGTGCGGGAACTGCAGGTCTGCACCACCGCCGTGGATATCAAATGACTCGCCCAGCAACTCGCAGGCCATGGCCGAGCATTCAATATGCCAGCCCGGACGGCCCGGACCGTAGGCGCTGGGCCATTTGGCATCGTCGGGCTCGGTGGTTTTGGCGCTTTTCCAGAGTACAAAGTCCAATGGATCGTCCTTGCCGTCCAGCACGTCCACACGCTCACCGGCACGCAGCTCATCGAGTGACTTGCCTGACAACTTGCCGTAGCCATTGAATTTGCGCACCGCGTAATTGACGTCACCTGCGCCCGTTCCTTCTTTGGCCTGGTAGGCCAGCCCCTTTTGCTCAAGCTGGCCAATAAGGCTGAGCATCTGCGGAACGTACTCGGTGGCGCGCGGCTCATGGGTCGGGCGTTCGATGCCCAGCGCATCGGCATCCTGATGCAAAGCCTCGACCATGCGGTCGGTCAGCGAGCGTATGGTTTCGCCGTTCTCGACAGCACGCCGAATGATCTTGTCGTCAATGTCCGTGACGTTGCGCACATACGTCACCTTCAAGCCACTGGTCTTGAGCCAGCGCTGCACGATGTCAAACGCGACCATGGCGCGCGCATGCCCCAGGTGACACAGGTCGTACACGGTCATGCCGCAGACATACATGCGGACATGGCCGGGGACGAGCGGTGAAAACGCTTCCACGTCACGCTTGAGCGTGTTGTAAATCCGGAGACTCATGAATGGGCTGGGTGCGTGGCAGGCCTTGAAGCAGTCAAAAGGATTTATAAAAACCCGGTTTCACTGGTCAAGGCAGGTGGAAAGCAGGTATAAAAAGCGGGTTGCGAAGGTAAGAAAAAAGCGTCCGGACACCTGAAAAACGGATACTTCGAACGCTAATGAACTATACCCCTCAGCTACAATCCGCCAGTATATCCAGCCCGCTTCACCCGTCAAAAGCACAAAAATTGCAGAGGCCTTATGTTTAATCCAGCATCCCGTCCGCAACAATCCGCGTCTGTCGGCCTCTCCGGCGTCCTGCGCGTGCTTTTGCTGGCTTTTGGCCTGTCAGGCACGGCTGCTTACGCCGACGACTACACCGATGTGAACGCCCTGATACGCGCTGGCAAGCTGGCAGAAGCACAGGCCAAAGCCGACCAGTACCTGTCGGGCAAACCGCGTGACCCACAGATGCGCTTCATCAAGGGTGTGATCCAGACCGAAGCCGGCAAACCTGGCGATGCCATCACCACCTTCACCCAGATCACCCAAGACTACCCGGAGCTGCCAGAGCCCTATAACAATCTCGCCGTGCTCTACGCCGGCCAGAGCCAGTTCGACAAGGCCCGCGCCGCGCTTGAGATGGCCATTCGCACCAACCCGAGCTACGCCACTGCCCATGAAAACCTCGGCGACGTCTATGCCAAGCTGGCCAGCCAGGCCTACAGCAAGGCATTGCAGCTCGACGGCGGCAACACCGGCGTTCAGCCCAAGCTCGCGCTGATCCGCACGCTGTTTGCACCTGACGCCAAAGGCCAGAAACCAGCGACCAGCGCGCAGGCCGCTGCAGCTGCCGCAGCCAGGGCACCGGTCGTGGTGGCCGCCGCGCCACCCGCTGCAACGCCGGCACCGGCCGCAGCCAAACCGGCGACTCCGGCTCCCGCACCGGCAGCACCTGCTGCAGCCGCCTCCAGCGGTGCAGAAAAAGATGTTGAGACTGCTGTCCGCAACTGGGCCGCAGCCTGGGCCGCCAAGGACATGACCGGTTACCTCGGCAGCTATGGCAAGGACTTCACGCCACCCAAGGGCGAGAGCCGAAAATCCTGGGAGGAAGACCGCCGCGCCCGCATCGTCGGTAAATCGCGCATCACGGTCAAGCTCGACAACATCGCCGTGGCTGTTGACGGCAGCAAGGCCACCGCCAAGTTCAGACAGGCTTACAGCGCTGACTCCCTCAATGTGACCAGCCGCAAGACGCTGGACCTGGTGAAGGCTGGGGAGCGTTGGGTCATCGTCCGGGAATCGACCGGAAACTAATCCGGTTGCGGCGGGTCACATGACCTCATGGCCAGATCAGGCTGCGTGTCAACCTTGAGCATCTTTTCCGATTGAACCCTTTTTCCACACAGTTAAAAAAGGCATCCCGCGTCTTTTTCTGGGCCTCGCTTGTGCTGGCGCTGGCATCCCCGCTTGCCTATGCCAAAAAGGAAAAGCGTACCAAGACCGAGCGGGCGGCAGCGTCTGAAAGTCGCAAGGCCGCACGCGCGGAGCGCAAGACCAAACAGGCGCAGACGCAGGCCGCACGTACGCCGGTCGTCCCCAAGGCTGTGGTCCGCGATGGTGAGGCCGAAGCCCGACTCATCGACATCTACAAACTCATAGGCCAGGCCAAAACACGTGAAGCGCTGGGCAAGGCCGAAGTGCTGGTGCGCGACGCCCCGACCTTTCAGCTGGCCCAGCTGGTTTATGGCGACCTGCTGGC
>JAZKHN010000061.1:0-6839 GCA_040385325.1 Pseudomonadota bacterium | reverse complement strand
AAAAAGGTGGAAGGCGACCTGCGCACGCCGCTGGGCGTGTACTTCATCACCAGCAACCTCAATCCCAAATCCCTGAAGGATTTTTACGGTTCCGGTGCGCTGCCGGTCAACTACCCCAACCAGCTCGATATCAAGCGCGGCAAGACAGGCGGCGGCATCTGGCTGCACGGCACACCACCCTCGCAATACTCGCGTGCACCGCTGGCGACCGACGGCTGTGTGGTGCTGGCCAACCCCGACCTTGAACGCATCATCAGCACAGTGGAGATTCGCACCACGCCGGTCGTGATTGCGCAGACTCTGAAATGGGTTGCCCCGCAAACCGCAAAGGCTGACAGCAAACCGTTTGAAGACGCACTCAAGGGCTGGCACACGGCCAAGTCCAGCGGTGACTTTGCAAAGGTCGCAGGCTGGTATGCCCCCGACTTTTTCACCGGCAACGGCAAAACCATGGCCGACTGGACGCCCACCCTGCGCAGCGAAGTCGAGAAACTGGGCGGCAAGGAAATCCAGCTCAAGGATGTGTCCTACCTGCGCTGGACCGACTCCACCGACACCATGGTGGTAACCTTTGCCGAACTCGTCCAGGGCGCAAAAACCGGCCGGACCAAACGCCAGTACTGGAGCCGCAGCGGCGCCCAATGGAAAATTTTCTACGAAGGAAACGTCTGATGAAAACACGCTCGTCTTTTGCCTCCGCCAGCCGGCGCACCAGCCTTGCCATTGCAGGTTTTGCTTTCGCTGCACTCAGCCTGGCCTCTTCAGGTGCTTTTGCGCAGGCGGCACAAAAAGTGAAGTTTGTCACCAGCGAAGGCGACTTCGTCATGGAGGTCTACCCCGACAAGGCACCGAAAACGGTTGCCAACTTCCTGCAGTACGTCAAGGACAAGCACTATGACGGCACCATCTTCCACCGCGTCATCAACAACTTCATGGTCCAGGGCGGCGGCTACGACAGCAGCTATGCCGAAAAGAAGACGCGCCCACCTGTCCCGCATGAAGGCCGCGAGGCGCTGGCCAAAGGCGGCGCAAAAAATGTTGTGGGTACCGTAGCCATGGCCCGCACCGCAGACCCCAACTCGGCATCTGCACAGTTCTTTATCAATGTGAAGGACAACGACTTCCTTAACCCCGTTGTGATCCCGCCGGGCGATCCTGTACCAAAATTCGAATACCAGGGCCAGACATACACCAACGTCCCCCGCGCTCCACTGCTGAACGAGGCGAAGCTCTTCGGCTACACCGTTTTCGGAAAAATCGTGAGCGGCATGGACGTGGTTGAAAAAATCAAGGGCGTGCCTACAGGCGGTGGCGGCCCCTTCCCTTCCGATGTACCGAAAACGCCCATCTTCATCAAGTCGGCCGCGCTGGTCGGCTGATGCCCCAATACCTGATTACCAACCACACCTAACGGGACCATCATGAGCAATCCACAAGTAGAACTCCACATCAAGGACTACGGCGTCATCACGCTTGAACTCGACGCCGCCAAGGCGCCCAAAACCGTTGCCAACTTCCTGAGCTACGTCAACAAGGGCCACTACAGCAACGTCGTGTTCCACCGCGTGATTCCCGGCTTCATGATCCAGGGCGGCGGCTTTGAGCCCGGCATGAAACAAAAACCCACCGACGGCGAGATCGAAAACGAAGCCACCAACGGCCTGAAGAACGACAAATACACCGTCGCCATGGCACGCACCAATGCGCCGCACTCGGCCAGCGCCCAGTTCTTCATCAACGCATCCAACAACAACTTCCTGAACCACACCGCGCCCAACGGCTCCGGCTGGGGTTACGCCGTGTTCGGCAAGGTGGTGTCGGGCACCGACGTTGTTGACAAGATAGAAGGCGTGAAGACCGGCAACAAGGGCGGCCACGGCGACGTGCCGCAAACCGACGTGATCATCGAAAAGGCTGTGGCCCTGTAAGTTTTCGTCTTTTCCCCGTCCGCCGTCATGGCCCAGGCCGTGCCCCAGATTGCAGAGCTCAACGCTCCACAAGACTGGCGCACGGTCGATTTCATTTCAGACCTGCATTTGCACGCCAGCGAACCGGCCACCTTTGCCGCCTGGGCGCACTATATGCAGACCACACCTGCAGATGCCGTGTTCATCCTCGGCGACCTCTTTGAAGTGTGGGTCGGCGACGATGCGGTGAATGACGACATTTCGATAACGGCTGCCAGCTTTGAAGACCGCTGCGCCCACGTGCTCGGTGACACCGCCGGCAGGCTTCCGGTGTATTTCATGCACGGCAACCGCGACTTCCTGGTCGGCCAGGGCCTGATGGATTTATGCAATGCCACCTTGCTGGCCGACCCCAGCGTGCTTGTTTTCAACAAACACCGCTGGCTGCTCTCGCACGGTGATGCGCTGTGCCTTGACGATGCCGATTACATGGCGTTTCGATTGCAGGTACGCAGTGTGCAGTGGCAGCAGGCCTTTCTTGCCAAACCGCTCCCGGAAAGGCAAGAGATCGCACGGGGCCTGCGTGCGAAGAGTGAAGCCCGCAAGATATCCGGTGCCAGTTATGCCGACCTCGACACGGCCGCGACGCGGGCGTGGCTGCATGCAGCGCAGGCCCAAACGCTGATTCATGGCCACACCCACAAGCCTGCCGTGCATGACCTGGGGGGCGGCATGAACCGCGTGGTGCTGTCCGACTGGGACCTGGCAGCAGTTGCGCCGCGCGCCGAGGTACTTCGCCTTACCGCACACGGGCTTCAGCGGATTGCGCTGGCATAAAGCCTGCTAGAACTACGGTCAGTAGTGTGGCCGGGTGAAAACAGGGCGAGGGTGCCAATTACTGCCAACGTTTCACTGGCGGCATAGCGCCCGCTCCTGGCCTTTTTTTGGCGTACAACACATCCCCCGAAACCAGGGTTAAAAGACCCTGATGGGCTACTTTTCAAAACTTCACATGCCATCGGACCACCGCCGCGAACTTTTTGGAGTTGCTTCAGTCTGTTACAGAGCATGAAAAAATTGCACCTTCGTCTACTTCTGGCATTTCTTGCCGCGTTTGCCTTGCTGACTGGTTGCGCCACGCTTGATGAAAAACAGCGTGCCTGGATATTCCAGCCCAGCGACCGCACCTGGAGCGGCGGCTTGATGGCGGCTGAGGGCATGGACGATGTCTGGATTGACTACAAGGCCAAAAAAGGCGCGCTGACGGGCGGCGATGACTACCCTGTGCGCCTGCACGGCCTGTGGCTGGAGGCGGACAAGCCCGCCAGCGGCAAGTCCCCCGTGATGCTCTACCTGCACGGTGCCCGCTACAACGTGACGGGCTCGGCCCCACGCATACGCCGCATGCAGGAGCTCGGTTTTTCAGTACTTGCCATCGATTACCGGGGTTTCGGCAAAAGTACCAACGAGCTTCCTTCTGAAGCTTCAGCCTATGAAGATGCGCGCGCCGCCTGGGGTTGGCTGGCCCAGAAATACCCGGACCGTCCACGCTACATCTTCGGCCACTCTCTGGGCGGTCCGATTGCCATCGATCTCGCAACGGAAACCAAAGACGAAAGCGGCACCATTGTTGAAGGCACCTTTACGTCCATCGCCGATGTGGTGGCCAGCTCACGTTGGGGCTGGATGCCGGTCTCGCTGCTCATCACGCAGCGTTTTGAGGCCGTGAAGAAGGTCAGCAAGATAGGCTCGCCCCTGCTGGTGGTCCACGGCAATGAAGACCAGCTCATCCTGCCCGACCTGGGTCGCAAGCTTTATGAAGCGGCCGCCGAGCCCAAACTGTTTGTGCTGGTTGAAGGCGGCTCCCACCACAACACCAACCAGATCGGTCAGCCGCTATACCGCGAGGCGCTGGCGCGGCTTTTTGCGCTGAAATAACGCCGCTCTCGCACTGCAGGGGCATGCAAGCCGCGGCAGCTTGTGCACTGTCAATCTGCTAACCTCAGTCAGATGCCTGCGACGCGACCGGAAAACATAGCCAGAGACCCCGTCAATTCCCCAATGACACAGGCGCCGATGTCGCCCGCGCTGATCGCGCTGCTGTTGTCCATGATGCTGGGCATACAGCCCATCACCACCGATCTGTACCTTCCTGCGCTGCCCGCACTGACAGAAAGTTTTGCGGCGCCCATGACACACGCGCAACTCACCCTCAGTGCCCTGCTGCTGGCCTTCGGTATTTCGCAACTGGTCTGGGGCCCGCTGTCAGACCGTTTTGGCCGGCGACCCATTCTTCTGTGGGGCCTGTCTGCCTACACACTGGCGTCGATTGCCAGCACCTTCACGCCCACCATGAGCCAGCTCATCAGCTGGCGGGTGGTCCAGGGTGCCGCCATGGGTGCGGTGGTGATGTGCGCCCGCGCCATCGTGCGTGACCTCTACAAACCCACCGACGGCGCGCGTGTGATGTCCAGGGCCCTCACAGGGCTGGGCATCATTGCCGGCATCTGCGCGCCGCTGGGCGGTGTGCTGGCCGGGGTGCTGGGCTGGCGCACGGCCCTGGCATCCATGGCGGTTTTCAGCGCCGCCAGCCTTTTGCTGATCGCCCTGCGTTTCCAGGAATCACTGACGCTCAAGAACCCGCATGCACTCAACCCGGCCACCATGGCGCGGACCTGGCTCATGATTCTGCGCAACCCGGTCTTCCTCACCTGGTCTGCGCTGTCCATTGCCTCCTACGGGGCCATGTTTACTTTTCTTGCCGGCTCCTCATTTGTGTTCATCAAGGTGCTGGGCCTGAGCACAACCCAGTACGGCCTGCTGCTGTTTGTTGCCTCGATGTTTTACATTCTCGGCACCATGCTCTGCAGACGGCTGCTGGTGCGTTTTGGCATACGCCAGGCCATCGCCATTGCAGGCGTCATGAGCATCACTGCCGGCACTTCGATGGGCCTGCTGGCCTGGGCTGGCGTCAGCAATGTATGGGCGGTTGTCATTCCGCACTTCCTCTTCATGATCGGCCATGGCATCCACCAGCCCTGCAGCCAGAGTGGCGTCGCAGGGCCGTTTCCACAGGCCGCCGGCGCTGCGTCTGCGATGAACGGCTTCATGATGATGGCCATGGCCTTTGTCATGGGCGGGTGGATGGGCAGGCACATGGACGGCACCGTGCTGCCCATGACCAATGGCATGTGGTTCTGGACCGTGTTGCTGGCCGGCATGGCATGGACTGTGGTGCAAAAATACGGTGAGCCAGCGCATGAAACTGCAAAGCCCTGAAAGCCTGCCCGCGTATATCGCGCTGGCCGGCCCTACCGCGTCAGGCAAGACGGCTGCAGCACTGGCGATCGCGCAGCAGTACCCGGTTGAAATCATCAGCGTCGATTCGGCCCTTGTCTATAAAGACATGGACATAGGCACAGCCAAACCCACTGCAGCGGAACTGGGTAGCGCGCCACACCACCTCATAGATATACGCGACCCGCTGCATGCTTACAGCGCCGCAGAATTTGTGGCCGATGCGCAGCAATTGATTCTTGACATCACATCGCGCGGAAAGCTGCCCCTTCTGGTGGGCGGCACCATGCTTTATTTCAAGGCCCTGTTTGATGGCCTTGACGACATGCCCAAAGCCGACCCGGCAGTGCGCGCCGTCATCGCAGCAGAAGCACTTGAAAAAGGCTGGCCGGCCCTGCATGCCGAACTGGCCACCGTAGACCCCATCACTGCCGCGCGGCTGGAGCCGCAGGATTCACAGCGCATTTCGCGCGCGCTGGAGGTGTGGCGCGTGTCAGGCCAGCCGCTGTCCTTCTTTCATCAACGCACTGCGGCTTCTGCGATACCCGAAGCAAAGCACGCCGCATCGGCACTCATTTCACTGGAACCGCAAGACCGCGGCTGGCTGCACGAACGTATTGCCCAGCGGTTTGACACCATGCTGGCCGCAGGTTTTCTTGATGAGGTCAAAGCCCTGCGGGCACGCGGCGACCTGCATGCCGATCTGCCCGCCATGCGCTGCGTCGGCTACCGCCAGGCCTGGGAAGCGCTGGACGGCACGTCGCCCATGAACGAGCTGCGCGACAAGGGCATTTTTGCCACACGCCAGCTCGCCAAGCGGCAGATCACCTGGCTGCGTTCCATGACGCAACGCCAGGTCATTGCGTGCGACGCGCCTGATGCGATGGCACAGGTGCTTGCAGCAGTGAGGACCATGCACCCATGACGCTCGCCATACGCAATCTCGGCAAGCGCTATGGAGAGGCCACCGTCTTCAGCCATGTGTCGCTGGACGTGGCACCTGGCGAGTTCGTTGCCATCGTCGGCGATTCAGGTGTCGGCAAATCCACCCTGCTCAACTGCATGGCCGGGCTGGACACCTGGGACGAAGGCAGCGTGACCTTGCAGGGCACAGACCTGGCAACTTTGACAGACGACCAGCGCGCCCTGCTGCGGCGAAGGCATGTAGGCTTTGTGTTCCAGGCCTTTCACGTGTTGCCGCATCTGGACGTTGCGCAAAATGTCGCGCTGCCGCTGTTACTGCTGGGCCAGCCGGATGAAGGCCGTGTGCAGGCCATGCTTGATGCAGTGGGCCTTGCCGGCCTGGGCACAAGATTGCCCCAGCAACTGAGCGGTGGGCAGTTGCAGCGCGTGGCCATTGCGCGTGCACTGGTACATCGCCCGTCACTGCTGCTGGCCGATGAACCTACAGGCAATCTTGATCCGGCCACAGCGGGCAAAGTCATGGACGCGTTGATGTTGCAGACCCGCGAACACGGCGCATCGCTGGTGCTGGTTACGCATTCTGAAGCGGCTGCAGCGCGTGCGGACCGCGTCCTCTATTTGCGCAGCGATGGCATCAGCAGCTAGGGCCGCCGCGCTGCCGAAAAACGCCGACGCGCTGACCGCGCTGCTGCGCAGTTTTTCCTGGCGCGA
>JAZKHN010000060.1:0-15858 GCA_040385325.1 Pseudomonadota bacterium | reverse complement strand
CTGATGCGCTGCACTGGGGACTGGTCAATCAGGTCGTGCCGCATGCGCAGGTGCTTGAGAAAGCGGTGGCGCTGGCTGAGCGCATCTGCGCCAATGCACCCGTGGCCGTGCGTGAAAGCAAGGGTGTGATGTACCGCTCGCTGGATGCCGCGCTTTATCTGTCTGATGAAGCCTGGGCCATCAGCGATGCAGCTGCGGCACGCAACCGCAGCAGCGACGATGCAGCGGAGGGGCCGCGTGCATTTTCAGAAAAACGCGCACCGGAGTGGAGGGGGCGCTAGACATCCAGCCAGGTGTCGCGGTCGATGCCTGCGTTCTTGCGTGAGAAGCGGATGATCTCTTCTATCGATGCGCCCAGCTCAGCCGGGTTCTTGCTGGCCTGCGTCAGCGGGCCGTGCTGCCAGCTCTCGGCCACGGCATAACCGTAACCCCAGGCTTCAAAAACCTTTCCGCTGACCTTGCTGGCCTCCGGGCTGCAGAGCCATGTGACCAGCGCGGCAATCCATTCGGGGTCGCGGCGTTCAAGCTGCTCTGGCGTCCATTCGCGCAGGCCTTCGGTCATGCGTGTGGTGGCACGCGGCGCGATGGCATTGACGGTGACGCCGTATCGCTGCAGCTCACGCGCAGCCACAATGGAGAAGCTGGCAATGCCCGCCTTGGCGGCCGCATAGTTGGCCTGGCCGATGTTGCAGAACAGGCCCGAGTGCGAGGTGGTGTTGATGATGCGCGCATCGACCGGCTTGCCGGCCTTGCTCTGCTGGCGCCAGTAGTTGCCCGCATGGTGCGCGGGTGCAAAAGTGCCCTTCAGGTGGACCTTGATGACGGCGTCCCAGTCTTCCTCGCTCATGTTGATCATCATGCGGTCGCGCAATATGCCTGCGTTGTTGACCAGGATGTCCAGACCACCGAACGAATCAACGGCCTTGTCTATCATGGCCTTGGCGCCCTTCCAGTCTGAGACGTCAGAAGTATCAACGACGGCTTCACCGCCCATGGCCTTGATGGTTTGCACGACTTCTTCTGCGGGCGTCTGGTCGTTGCCCTCACCCCTGCCGTCGGCGGAACCGCCCATGTCGTTGACCACCACCTTCGCGCCATGCGTGGCCAGCATCAGGGCATGGGCCCGGCCCAGGCCGCGGCCTGCACCGGTCACGACGGCAATACGTCCTTCACATAATTTCATGTCGGGTCCTAGTAGGATTTTGGAAGCTGCAGAACTTTTTCTGCAATGAACGAAAGAATCAGCTGCGGCGAGATAGGCGCGATTCTCGGCAACATCGACTCGCGGAAATAACGCTCGACGTGGTATTCCTTGGCATAGCCCATGCCGCCGTGGGTCAGTACGGCGGTTTCGCAGGCCCTGTAGCCGGCTTCTGCACAGAAGAACTTGGCAGCGTTGGCCTCTGCACCGCATGAGCGGCCCTGGTCATACAGCCATGCGGCACGCTGGTACAGCAGGGTGCCTGCTTCCAGGTCAACCCAGCGTTCTGCGAGTGGGTGTTGTATGCCCTGGTTTTTGCCTATGGGGCGGTCGAACACAATGCGTTCGCCTGCGTACCTGGCCGCGCGCTTCAGGGCGACGCGGCCGAGGCCTGTGGCTTCTGCGGCAAGCAGCACCCGCTCGGGGTTCAGCCCGTGCAGGATGTATTCAAAGCCGCGGCCTTCCTCGCCAATGCGGTCTTCAACCGGTATCTCAAGCCCGTCAATAAAGAGCTGATTGGAGTCCACACACTTGCGGCCGAGCTTTTCAATCTCGCGCACCTCGATTTTTGTGCGGTCCAGGTCGGTGTAAAACAGGCTCAGGCCGTGCGTTGACGATTTGACCTCTTCAATCGGCGTGGTGCGTGCCAGCAGCAGGATTTTTTGCGCCACCTGTGCGGTAGAGATCCAGATCTTCTGGCCATTCACGACATACTTGTCGCCCTTGCGCACAGCCATGGTCTTGAGTTTGAGGGTGTTCAGGCCGGTGTTGGGTTCTGTCACACCGAAGCAGGCCTTGGCTTCGCCGCTGATGATGGGCGGCAGCCAGCGCTTTTTCTGCTCGTCGCTGCCGTGCATCACGACCGGGTGCAGGCCAAACACGTTCATGTGGATGGACGATGCGCCGGACATGCCCGCGCCCGATGCAGAGACGGTTTCCATCATGGCGCAGGCTTCTGAAATGCCCAGGCCTGCACCGCCGTATTCAACCGGCATCGCAATGCCCAGCCAGCCCGCCTTTGCAATGGCGCTGTAGAAATCTTCAGGGAAGCCGCCTTCACGATCCTTGCGCAGCCAGTAATCGTCGCCAAAGTCGTTGCAGATTTCCTGTATGGCGTTTCGGATGGAGACCTGGTCTTCAGTGGCGTCAAAGTTCATGGGGAGTCCGGTTCGCAAAGTGATTATTTATGCTTGCAAATACATATTATATGCAAGCAAACTAATTTTGCAAATCCTGACCTTATGCCTTGATGCGGGCATGAAGTGAGTGTGTGTATTCCGCAGGGCGCGGAATGGCGGGCCTGGCCCAGGGCCTATTCGGCCGGGGAGTCGCCCTTGATGGACAGCAGGTTCTTCTTGACCAGCGTCAGCATGTCGACCAGTGCATGGCGTGAGGCGGTGTCCAGGCCTTCCAGGATGCGTTCGCTCATGTCGTGGCTGCGTGTGCGCATTTCGGCGATGATCTGCGTGCCCTTTGATGTGAGGTAAATGCGCTTGACACGCCTGTCGTTGTCATCGGCACGGCGCTCGATGAATTTTGAAGCCTCAAGGCGGTCAATCAGCCCACCCAGCGCGGCTTTGCCGATATCAAGCACGTTGGCCAGGTCACTCTGGATCATGCCGTCGTGCCGCGAAAGATGCGCGAGGATCCACCACTGCGAACGGGTCATGGCCATGGGCTTCATGAACTCGTCAAACACGCTGCGCCGCAGACGCGACACGTCGTGCATCAGGAAGCCCAATCGACCATCCCAGTTCTCGTTCTCAACCGGCTTTGCACGCGCCTTGACGGCTTTTGTACTCACGTCCGTGATCTTTGTTTTTTTGGAGGGTTGGGCGCTTTTCAAGGTGTAGTCCTCATGGCCGCTGGCGCAGCGGTATTGAATAGGTCAGAATTTTTATTTTACGCTAGCATCCTTTAAATCCATTTTTGGCCTCAGCCAGCCTGACCCGCCCTCAAACAGGGTCCCAGGAAAACACATCCCTGGATTTATCCAGCGCGTAAAAGGATGGTTTCATCATGGGAATGGCGACATCCAGGCAGCTTTGGACCGTCCAGCCCTCACCCGAATGTGCCGTGCGTATGGGTCGCGGCTGCGAGAAGAGGTAAATCTCGTTGTTCCGTACACCAAAAATCTGGCCCGTCACGTCTTTCGCCGCATCGGTGAGCAGTGCGCAGGTAAATGGCGCAATTTTTTCGGCTTCGAGTCGCTGGTTGACCTTCATGCGTGCCATGCCTTCTGGCGTATCGGTGGGGATGGTGTTGACCATGCGCGTAAAGGCAAACGGTGCAATGCAGTTGGAGCGGACGTTGAAACGTTCCATGTCGAGCGCTATCGCTTTCGACAGCCCGACGACGCCCATCTTGGCCGAGCAGTAGTTGGCTTGCCCGAAGTTGCCGATGAGGCCGGAGGTAGACGTCATATGTACAAATGAGCCGCTTTCCTCGCTCTTGAAGTGGGGCGCTGCGGCGCGCGACATGTTGAAACTGCCCTTGAGGTGCACCTGGATGACCGCATCAAAGTCGTCTTCGGGCATCTTGTGAAAGATGACGTCGCGCAGGTTGCCTGCGTTGTTCACAACACCATCGATTCGGCCGTAGAGGTCAAGCGCCTGTGAAATGATGGACTGGGCGGACTTCCATTCAGCCACGCTCTCGGTGTTTGCGGCAGCAGTTCCGCCGAAAGCCCGTATCTCGTCAACCGTCTGCTGCGCCGGGCCGCTGCTTGCACCGCTACCGTCGATGGCGACACCGAGGTCATTGACGATGACTTTGGCTCCCTGGCGGGCTGCCTCCATGGCGATGCCCTTGCCGACACCCGCGCCGGCACCGGTGACAACAATGACTTTTCCTTCAAGCAAGGCTTGCATAACTGACTCCATAAAAAGAACTGGGATAGAACCCGGGCAGCGAACGCCAGGGTTGCGGGAAAGGGATGGCAGGATTCATGGGTGGCGATGTTGCGTTTCTCACAGGCGTGCTGCTATGGCTGACCAGCTGCGCGACAACTCTTCGCGGAAGGCCGGGGCAGCGACGCTGATGATGGCTTGCGCACGTTCATGCACGCTGGCGCCTGCCAGGTTGGCCACGCCGTATTCCGTGACCACGTGGTCAACGTCGATACGTGAGATGGTGGTGATGGCGCTGGCATCAAGGCATGGGACGATGCGTGAGCCCTTGCCGGCGTGATGCGTGGCGTTCAGGGCCACGACACTTCGTCCGCCTGCAGAAAGGCGCGCGGCGCGCGCGAAATCGGGTGCACCGCCTGCGCCGCTGATGGCCTGGCCTTTGGCGTGTTCGAGGTTGCACTGGCCGAAAAGATCGACTTCCAGCCCGGAGTTGACTGACACAAAATTGTCCAGCTCCAGCAGCACACGCGGGTTGTGCGTTGTCTCGCAGCCGAGGATGCGCAATTGCTCGAAATCAGCGATGTCCCGGTACAACTCTGCAGAGCCGACAAGGGCGCATGTGGTGTGTGCAAAATCCGGGTCAAGCGCGCCTGCGCGTGCAAGATCGAGCAGCCCGTCGGACAACATGCCTGAATGCAGGCGAAGCATGCGCCGGTCGCAGAGCAGGCGGGACAATGCCATGGGCACCTTGCCCAGGCCGATCTGCAGCGCGCTGCCGTCCGGTACCAGGCGGGCGATGTGCCGTGCGATGGCTTCTGTCACGGCATTGCTGTCGGTGTTGTAGGTGGGCAGGGGGTTGTCAACTTCGCAGGCGTAGTCGAGGCTCGCATAGGGAATGCTGACCGCTCCGGGGATGCACGGGGTCTGGTGATTGATCAACCCCAGCACCCGTCGTGTCTTTCGAAGCACTGAAGGCATGAATTCGACTGCGGGGCCGAGCGAGCAGTTCCCCTGTGCATCAGGGGGGGCCAGCTGTACCACCGCGAGATCGACATCTACGGTGTCAAGCACATGGCGCACAAAACCTGCATAGCTCAAAGGCAGGCAGCGGTACTGCCCCGCACGGTGTGCGTCCTGCAAACCTGCGTGCATGAAGAGGCCCGTGACGATGGCACTCTCGTCCATGGATCGCATGTCCAGCGTGTTGATGCCAGGCACATAACTTGTCAGCACCCGGAGGTTTTTTTGATGCTCGCGGTGCTTCAGCAGGCTTGAGACAAAGGAAAGCGGCGCACTGCTTGCGCCCGCCACATAAACAAGTTCGCCGGGACGCACCAGTGAAGACAGGGCTTCGGCACTTACCTGCATGGGCCTGCCCGACGACCTGGCGGACGCAGCATGCAACCCCGCCCGAAAACCATGGATGGGTTCAGCTACCTGCATGATTGATGGTGTTGCAAGCTCGGCAATAGAAGTCCTGAATAGGACAACACCCTGGAATGTTGTTGTTGTTTGTAGTCACGTGTTGGATTATAGTATGTAGCCATACGATACTGTTGTTGATCAAATCAAGGCCCCGGGCAAACCCTTGCAGGTCAACAAAGAGACATTCCTGAGACAAAACATGACACACGACCTGCGCCACTGGGCGACCAATTTCCCCGACAGGGTGGCCCTCAGCATCGGCGATGAGAGATTGAGCTATGGCGAGATGGAGGCGCGTGCCAACCAGTTGGCACGGGTCTTTGAGGCCAGGGGGCTCCAGCGCGGTGACCACATCGTGGCCTTTTTGCCGAATGTCCCTTTCATGTTTGTGCTGGCCTGGGCCGCCTGGCGCAGCGGCCTGTATTTCACGCCGGCATCCAGCTCGCTTTCCCTGAAAGATGCGGCTTACATCGTCGAGAACAGCCAGGCCAGGCTAGTGCTGGCGGATTCTGCGGTCAAGACACCAGTCGCGGAACTGCCGGGGCTTTGCGGGCAAAAGATTCACTGGCTTTCGCATGGGCAGGGCATGCCCGGGTACACGGGCGCAGAGGGCCTGATGGCCGCCATGGATACAGAGCCGAGGAGGGAAGAAACACCCGGCTCGCTGATGCTCTACACGTCGGGCACCACGGGTGCGCCCAAGGGCGTGTGGCGGCCCCTGCCTGCTGTTGACTACAAGGGCCCGCCAACTTTTGCAGCTGATCTGATGGCGCTTTTCTCGATTGATGAGAACGTGCGCTATCTGTCTACTGCACCTCTTTATCACGCAGCGCCGCTGCGCTTTGCCCTGACTGTGACCGCCAGGGGCGGCAGTGTGTTCGGCATGCAGAAATTCGAGGCCGAAGACGCGCTGGACATGCTGGTCAAAAACCGCATCACACATTCACAGTGGGTGCCCACCATGCTTCAACGCCTGCTTCGCCTGCCCGAAGATGTGCTTCGCGGTTTTTCGGCACCTCATCATGTGATGGCGCTTCACTCTGCTGCGCCCTGCCCTGTGCCAGTCAAGCACGCGATCATTGACTGGTGGGGGCCCATCCTGATGGAGTATTACTCCGGCACTGAGGGCGTTGGCCTCACCATGCTGGATTCACACGAATGGCTGCTGCGCCCCGGCTCGGTCGGCAAAACCCGCAAGGGCGTTGCGCATGTGCTGGATGATGACTGGACAGAATTGCCGCCCGGAAAAGTAGGGCGCATCTTTTTTTCAGGCATCAAGCCTTTCGGGTACTTCGGCGAGCCCGACAAAACTGCCGGACGCACCAGCCCGCAGGGTTACCAGACGCTGGGTGATATTGGCTATGTGGACAGCGATGGCTACATGTTCCTCACCGACCGCATGGACGACATGATTATTTCCGGCGGAGTCAATGTCTACCCGCAGGAAATCGAGTCGGCCATCATGGCGCTGCCCTGTATTGTTGATGTGGGTGTTGTGGGCGCAGCGGATGCCGAGTTTGGCGAACGGCCGGTTGCCTTCGTGGTCGGTGACGGCACGCTGCCTGCCGCAGAACTTGAAGCGCTGTTGACTGCGCACTGCAGCAAACAGCTGGGGCGCATCAAGGCGCCCGCACGTTATGTCGTGCTGGCCCAGATGCCCCGCTCGCCTACCGGCAAGCTCATTCGCCGCGAACTTCGCGACATGCTGCAGGGCTTGAAAGGCGACTGAGGCCACCCGTTCGATGGTGAAGGTCTACTGGTTTGCCCGTAATTGCGATATTAGGTATTGTGAAATATCATATGCAAGCGTAATTAATGGTCATCCCCCCCCGGTCTGCCGGGCGGCCCAACAGAATTCAATGGAGACAAACCCAATGTTCGCTCGACTGAAAACATGCCTGAAGGTTGGCGCGATGGCCCTGATTCTTGCCTCTCCTGGCGTCAGGGCGCAGGACGCCGCACGTTACCCGTCCAAGCCCATACGATTTATCGTGCCCGCCAGCGCGGGTGGGCCCAGCGACGTCATCGCGCGGCTCGTTGCCGAGAGGCTGGGACAGGCACTGGGCCAGACCGTGGTGGTGGATAACCGGCCAGGCGCATCGCAGATGCTGGGCACAGCTGCCGTGGCCAAGGCCGACCCTGATGGTTACACCCTGCTGTTCACGACCAGCACGCCGATTGTGATGACGCCGGCCACGCTCAAGAAGGTGCCCTATGACGTGCAGAAAGATCTCACGGCCATATCGCATCTCGGTTCCACACCTCTGGTGCTCTATGTGAACGGTGCAACGCCCATCAACAACCTGCGCCAGCTGTTCGATGCGGTCAAGGCAAAACCGGAAGCGGCAAATTACGGCTCCTACGGCAATGGCTCGAGTGCACATGTACTGGGTGAATTCATGATCCGCCAGGCCAACGTGAAGATGGTTCATGTGCCCTACAAGGGCGTGGCACCAGAGTTGCAGGACCTGATGGGTGGACAACTGCTGACTGCAGTAGCCGATATCGGCAGTGCATCCCCGCTGATCAAGGCGGGAAAGATCCGGCCGATCGCAGTGACGGGCACCAAACGTTCTGCAGTCTTGCCTGATGTCGCCACGTTCGCCGAGCAGGGCATCTCGGGCATGGAGCCTTTTTCGCCGTGGTGGGGCATGTTTGCACCGCGCCAGACCCCCAGGGCCATCGTGGACCAGCTGTCTGCCGAGATTGCGAAAATCGTGAACACGCCCGATTTCAATGCGCGGCTGGTGAGTTTTGGCATTGACACCACCGGCACCACATCTGCACAGGCCAATGAGCTGGCGCGCACGGAGACGGTCAAGTGGCAGCAGATCACCAAAGACATGTCGCACATCAGCTTTGAATAACAACGGAGTCCCTGTTGAAAGCCTACCTGTGTGAAAAATGGGTGCATTACAGCGAGCTGGAGCTCCGCGATGATGTAGCGCCTCCGGTGCTGTCCGCTGGGCAGGTCCGTATTGCGGTTCACTATGCGACCGCGGGTTTTGGCCAGACCCTGGTGATCGCAGGTAAATACCAGCGCAAGCCGCCTTTGCCGTTTGTCCCCGGCACAGAGATATCTGGTGTGGTGCTGGAGGTGGCTTCCGACGTGACGGAGTTTTCTCCCGGTGACAGGGTTGCCGCAGCGCTGGACTGGGGTGGGTACGCGGAGCAGGCCGTTGCAACCGCATCTACCACCTGGCATGTGCCTGATGCGGTCAGCCTTGCAACCGCCGCAAGTGTTCCGCTGACGTATGGCACATCGTATGCCGCCCTGCACTGGCGCGGCCGGCTCCAGGCGGGTGATTCACTGCTGGTGTATGGCGCGGCCGGCGGGGTAGGCTTGCCAGCCGTGGAGTTGGGCAGGCTGGCCGGGGCCAGGGTCATTGCCGTGGCCGGCAGCGATGCGCGGGTACAGATTGCGCTTGATCGCGGCGCGCATGCCGGCATTGTTCATGGCAGTGGCCAGCTCAGCCAGCAGGTGCGCGACCTTAATGGTGGCAAGAATGTCGATGTCGTGTTTGACCCGGTGGGCGGCGCGCTTTTTGACGAAGCGCTGCGCTGCCTCAAGCCTGAAGGGCGTGTGCTGGTGGTTGGCTTCGCCAGCGGTAACGTTCCTGCAATCCCGGCCAACATCCTGCTGGTGAAAAACGCCGAGATCATCGGCTTCAACTTTGGCCTCTACATCGGTTGGGGCCTGACGGATGAGCGTGAGTTCTACAGGAAGCGCCTCAAGGCCATGATGGATACGCTGTTCGCGCACGTCGCTGCAGGTGAACTCAAGCCCGAATCGTCAAAGCCATTTCCGCTGCACAGGCTTGCCGACGCTTTCGACGCCGTTATTGCGCGAACAGTGGTGGGGCGTGCGCTGATTCAGGTTGCGCCTGAAGCGGGCTGACTGCGCTATTGCCCATCATGCATCCGTCCAGCGATGAACCTCTTTTCCACGGTTTGCGTGTCCTCGATTTAAGCCAGGGCATCGCCGGACCGTATTGCGGCGACATTCTGCAGCAGCAGGGCGCAGAAGTTATCAAGGTTGAGCCGCCTGCGGGGGACTGGGCACGCCACATGGGCAACACACGCGATGGCTTTTCAGCTGTCGTGCTTGCCTACAACGCAGGGAAGTCGGGACTGTGTGTTGATGCGGGCATGGAAGCAGGCCGCAATGTGCTGCAGAAGCTGGCGCAGCAGGTGGATGTTGTCATACAGAACTTCAGGCCGGGTGTGGTGCAACGGCTGGGGCTGGATTACGGTACCCTGGCACCGCATAACAAGCGACTGGTGTACGTCTCCATTTCCGGATTTGGTGCGAACGGGCCGCTGGTTGACGCGCCAGCCACAGACAGCGTGATGCAGGCCATGAGCGGCATGATGCATGCCAACCGCCATGTCTCGGGCCAGCCCCAGAAGGTGGGTCTGTATCTTGCTGACATTGCAGCGGCCCTGTACGCATCTCAACTTGTCAGCGCTGCGCTGTATCGCCGCTCCCTGACAGGCAAGGGGCGTCATCTCGAGCTCAGCCTGCTTGAAGCCTGCGCAGCCCTTCAGGCCAGCAATATTGTGGATGCCGTGTTTTCTGCGGGTACGCCTGCTTCTGCCGCGACGGCGCCCAGTGGGGTGTTTGCAGTCAGTGACGGCTTCATCACCTTGAGCACATTGAACAACGGCATGTTTTCCCGCTTGTGTGATGTCCTGGAAGCAGGGCATCTTGCGGCAGATGAACGCTTTTCATCCAACAAGTTGCGCCTGACTAATGCCGAGGGCCTCAATGAAGAGGTTGCCTGCATTCTCAAATGCCAGCCGCTGTCATTCTGGCTGCCGAAGCTGCAGGCGGCAGATGTGCTGCATGCGCAGGTCAGCACTTATGAAGGCCTGCTTGTGCACCCCCAGGTCATGCATGCCGGGATATTCAGCCAGGTTGATGTGGACGGCCTGCCGCCCCTGCCGCGTGCACGCCAGCCAGGCTGCACGGCAGGCGACAGAAAGGCCGGGGTTCCACGCCTGGGCGAGCACACTGAAGAGGTGCTTGCGCGGTACGGTTTTGCGCCGGAAGAGATTGTGGCGCTGATGGCGCAAAAAGCCGTGCTGCCTGCACAGCCCTGACAACCCGTCAGCCGACCGCAGTTGTGGCAGTGACGGGTTTGGCGGTATAGCTGTCACGCAAGACCCGCTTGAGCAGCTTTCCGTTTTCGCTGCGCGGTAACGCGTCGAGAAAATCGACAGTGCGCGGGCACTTGATGCGCGACAACTGGCTACGGCAAAACCCCGCCAGTTCATTGGCGAGATCGTCCGACGGCTGGTATCCGGTCTTCAATTGCACCACGGCCTTGACCTCCTGGCCGTAGTCTTCGTGCGGTATGCCTATGACTGCCACATCCTCGACTGCGGGATGCGTGAGCAGCACATTCTCGGCCTCCTGCGGGTAGATATTGACGCCACCCGCGATGATGAGATCGGTACGCCTGTCGCTCATGAACACGAAGCCCTCGCTATCGACGGAGCCCATATCGCCATAAGTGCCCCAGCCACGCTGGTTGAAGACTGACTTTGTTTTTTCTGAATCGTTGTGGTACTGAAAGCCGACACCGCCGTTGAAATAAATCAGGCCGATTTCACCTGCCTGCAGTTCTGTATCGCTGCCGTCATCAGCCATGATATGAACCTCACCACAGATCGGCTTGCCTACAGAGCCCTTGTGGGTAAGCCAGTCTGCCGCATCGATGTATGTCACGCCGACGTTCTCCGAGCCGCCGTAGTACTCGTTGATGATGGGTCCCCACCAGCTGATCATGGCTTCCTTGACATGACGCGGACAGGGTGCCGTTGCATGCAGCGCGACGCGCTGACTTGAAACATCATGGCGGGCACGGACTTCGGCGGGAAGGGCGAGAAGCCGGCTGAACATGGTGGGCACCCAGTGGCCGTGGGTGATGCGGTGCTGCGCGATGGCCTCCAGCGCGGACGCCGCGTCAAACTTGCGCATGATCACGCAGGTTCCGCCGCACTCCAGCACCCGGATGTTGAAGCGACCGGTTGCATGATAAAGCGGTGACACCGACAGAAAAACCGAACTGTCATCGAGCTGGAACATGGACCTGAGTTTTTGCTCCAGCTCGGGCAACTCCTGACGCCTGGCATATGGCAGCAAGGGGCGGCGTATTCCCTTGGGGAAACCCGTGGTGCCGGAAGAGTACATAAACTCCCTGCCTATGGCTCTCTCGGGCAGGGTGGTCGTTCCGGAGAATGCACACATCGTTTTTTCGTAATTCTCAAATCCGGCTGTTTCGCAATCAAGCATGAGCCGATGCGTCGGGGCATCAGTGTTGAGTGCTTCCAGCGTGTCCTGTGCAAGATCTGTTGTGGCGGCACTTGAGATGAACACGGAAGCGCCGCAGTCCCTCACGATGTAGGCTGCCTCCCGTCCGGTCAGCAGGATGCTGATGGGCACGTAGTACATCCCCGCGCGGCGCGCGCCCCACCAGAGCTCGAACGTTGCCAGGTTGTTTTCAAGGAGCAGCGCAATGACAGATCCTTCAGCCAGGCCCAGCGACAGCAGCCACTCTGCCACGCGGTTGGCACGCCTGTCCAGTTCGTCATACGTCAGCGCCTTGCCGGTTTCATGCATCTGCACGGCCACCTTGCCAGGTTGCTTCGTTGCCCAGTCATGTAAACGGCTCATATGGGGTTTCTCCTGATAAATTGATCCACAATTCTAGTCTGGTTGCATACTAAATGGGAGCATACTACAACCGTATTTCAATCAACCGTAGAGGGCTGAGCCCTGCTGGAGACACCGACATGAACACTTCTCGCCGCAACGTCCTGCTAGGCTCACTCGCCATCGGTGCAGACGCCTTGACCCGCACATCTTTTGCACAGGATGTATGGCCGAGCAAGCCCATTCGCTTCATATCGGCAGGTGCTCCAGGGGGCGGCAGCGACATCTTCGTGCGCGTGCTGGAGGCACGACTGAAGGAAAAGCTGGGCCAGAGCCTGTTCATTGAAAACCATCCGGGTGCCGGTGGTATGACGGCCGCCGCAGTGGCCAACAGCGCCAGGCCTGACGGCTACACCTTCTTCATCAGCAACGTCGCCACCAATGGCATCGGTGTCAGCCTGTATCGCAAGCCTACCTTCGACCCAAGGAAAGACTTGCCGCCAGTGGGCCGCATTGCGACCTTCTCGAATGCACTTGCAATACGTGCAGACAAGGGCATCAATTCAGTGGCGGACCTGACGGCTTACCTGCGTGCGAATCCGAAGTCCGGCTTTTTTGGTTCCGCTGGCTCGGGCACGAGTTCGCACCTCTCCTCGCTTCTTTATGGGCAGCGAATCGGGGTGGAGTTGACGCATGTTCCCTACAAGGGGACGGCCGCCAATCTCAATGCACTGCTGGCCGGGGAGGTGTTGTTTTCGATAGATAACCTGCCCCTGTATACGCAGCACGTCAAGGCTGGAACGCTCAAGCTTCTTGCGGTCAGTCGGGCGGTCCGCTCACCAAGCAACCCCGATGTACCGACCATGCAGGAATCAGGCATCAGGGACTTCGACATTTCCAGCTGGTACGGAATATCTGCGGCCACGGGTACACCACAGCCCATCGTTGACAGGATGGGGCAGGAAATAGTCAGTGCTCTGGCCGATCCGGAGGTGATTGCAAAGATCCGGGCCATTGGTGCCGACCCTGCGCCACTGGGCCCACAGGCCTATGCGGCGTTCATCAACTCCGAAATCCAGAAATGGGCCCCCCTTGTGAAGGCCTCCAACGCCATCGTGGATTGAAGAATTCTGGCGCTGGATATGAGGCGCGCTGGAGTAAACAAAAAAAGGCTCTGTGAAGAGCCTTTTTTATTTGGTGCGGCGGTGATCAGCCCTGTTTCAAATGCGCGAACATCTGGCGGCCGATGATGTGCTTCATTACTTCGATGGAGCCGCCTGCGATCTTCACGATACGGGCATCGGCATAGGCACGTGCAATCGGGTATTCCCACACATAACCCCAGCCGCCGAAGAGCTGCAGGCATTCGTCTACGACCTTGCAGTGCATGTTGGTGACCCACATCTTGGCCATGGCCGCGTCTATGGCGTCAAGCTCGCCTTTCATGAAGGCCGCGATGCACCGATCAACGAATTGCCGGCCTACGACTGCCTCGGTCTTGAGTTCAGCAAGCTTGAATTGCGTGTTCTGGAAGTCGGCAATCGTTTTGCCGAACGCTTTGCGCTGCGAGGTGTAGTCCACCGTCCATTCAATCGCGGTTTCTGCCACGGTTGCCGAGCGTATGGCCTGTGCCAGCCGCTCCTGCGCCAGCTTCGTCATCATCAGCTCAAAACCTTTGCCTTCTTCACCCAGCATGGCTGAAGCGGGGACACGCACTTCGTCAAAAAACAGTTCTGACGTGTCCTGTGCCTTCATGCCCAGCTTGCTCAGGTTCTTGCCGCGCCGAAAGCCCGGCAGGCTGGTGTCCACCAGGAAAAGCGTCACGCCCCTGGCACCACCTGCGATGTCAGTCTTGGTTGCCAGCACGATGACATCGCACAGCTGGCCATTGGAGATAAATACTTTCTGGCCGGAGATGACAAAGTCATCTCCGTCGCGAACTGCCTTTGTCCGGATGGCCTTGAGGTCCGAGCCTGCATGGGGCTCCGTCATGCCCAGTGAACCGATCGCTTCACCGTTCACCATCTTCGGGAGCCACTGCTGTTTTTGCGCGTCGGTACCGAACGCCGATATATAGGTGGCAACCAGGTCACAGTGAATCATGAAGCCAGGACCGCTGAACCCTGAACGTGCCATTTCTTCAAATACCACCACATCGAAGAGATAGTCCGCACCCGCGCCGCCGTACTGTTCTGGCACTGTGCAGCAAAGCATGCCGGCTGCACCAGCCTTAAGCCAGAGGTCCCTGGGAACAATGCCGGCTTCTTCCCAGCCCGCATGATGGGGCGCAATCTCATGGTCAATAAAGCGCCGTACCATGCTGCGGAAAGCTTCATGATCCTCGTTGAACAGGTCGCGTTTGAGCATATGTTTGTCTTGGTAATTTTCAGAAATGAACGGCACCGCTGTCGCGCAGGGCTTGAATGTCCAGCGAATCCAGGCCAGCTTCTGCCAGTACCTCAGCGGCAGTGTCGTTCCGCGGTGGACGCGGCAGCTCGCTCACTGAGCGGCTGAAGCGCGGCGCCGGTGAGGGTTGCCAACCACCCGGCACTTCGGTGAATGTCCCGCGTGCCTGGTTGTGGGCATGGAGTGGAGCTTCTGAAAGGCTGAGCACTGGCGCAAAGCAGACATCCGTGCCTTCAAGCAGCGTGCACCATTCGTCGCGTGCAAGGGTGGCAAAGCGGGCTTCAAGTTCCTTCTTGAGCAGGGGCCAATTAGCCCGGTCGTCGCGTTGCCTGAACACCTCACTGTCGATTTTCATGAGCGTGAGGAACAGCTCGTAGAACTGCGGCTCCAGCGGCGCGATCGAAATGAACTTGCCGTCGCTGCAGCGATAACTGCAATAGTAGGGTGCCGCCCCATCGAGCGTATTGCTCTGTCGTGCATCCCTCCAGGATCCACTGGCAAACATCGAAAAAAATGGCGCCATCAATATTGCGGCTCCGTCGCTCATGGCCGCATCAATCACCTGACCTCGGCCCGAGCGCTGGCTTTCGTAAAGCGCGCTGGAAATGCCAAAGGCCAGTATCATGGCGCCGCCTCCAAAATCACCGACCAGGTTGAGTGGAGGTATGGGCCTTTCCGCATCCCCGATCGCATGCAGTGCCCCGGCCAGCGATATGTAGTTGATGTCATGACCTGCGGCCTGTGCAAGGGGGCCGGTCTGGCCCCAGCCTGTCATGCGTCCATAGACCAGTCGAGGATTACGTTCAAGGCAGATGTCGGGGCCGAGGCCAAGGCGCTCCATGACGCCAGGACGGTAGCCTTCAACCAGTACCTGCGCGCTTTCAAGAATGCGTAGCAACGCTGTGATGGCTTCCGGTTTCTTGAGGTCCAGTGTCAGGTGCCGCCTGCCTCTGGCCAGAGCATCGTTCGCCGGGTCACGCCGGTTGCCGATAGTTTTGGCATTTGGCCGATTGATGGTGATCACATCGGCACCGGCGTCGGCCAGCATCATGGCGCAGAAAGGCCCGGGCCCTACACCCGCCATCTCTATGACTTTGACGCCTTGAAGCGGACCCGGCATTAAATTCCCCTGTTTGTCCAAATTAGTATTGAACAATACTATAGCTCACAGTACTAAATTGAGGGGAGTTCCTCTGAATCTGGCAGTTACCGGGTTTATTGTTTTCACGGTCTAAACACCGGCGTTCCTTAGGCTATAATGTGAAGCTTAGCGGCTGTAGCTCAGTTGGATAGAGTACTTGGCTACGAACCAAGGGGTC
>JAZKHN010000059.1:0-4029 GCA_040385325.1 Pseudomonadota bacterium | reverse complement strand
TGGGCGCCCGGCAATCGGGTGCGCCGCTTTTGCGCTTCGCCGACCTGGCGGTTGACGGCGACTGGCTGGCTTGGGCGAGGGATCTGGCCCCCCGCATGCTGGACCAGCACACGGAACTGGCGCATCGACATATTGCGCGGTGGCTGGGGGGGAAGGCTGACTTTCTGAAAGCCTGACTTCAGAGTGGATTTGCTATTTAAATCGTAGCTGCTCACGTACGTATTTAAAGGGCTACAGCCGATTTGATGCCTAAAAATGGCCTTTTTCGGTCTGTTTTTTGACCAAAAATGCCGGGGACAAGGCTTGGGCTGTCTAAATGTTAATGCCCATATTAACTTTTGATTAAATTTTAACGTATACGTTAAAAAATGCTTCTTTATTGGCTTGGAGCTGTTGCCCTTCACTACCAGGCCGGGTCTCGCCCCGGCCAGGTCATAAAGGGCCGCCAGAGCTGATCTGCGATGTCCGCAGCGGCGTCCGAACGACGATCAAATTGCAATCGGATCCACATCCACGGCCCATCTCACAAGACTCTTGAACTCCGCCTTCCGCCGGGTTTCAAAAAGCACTGGTTGCCAGGCCGCCAGAAACCGCTGAAGCGCCACACGCGAAGAACTTTCGACCAGCATCTGCGCACGTTCAATATTGGCCACGCGCTGGATCATCATGGGCACAGCCGGGTAAGCCATCACCTGCGGATGCTCTTCTTCAAACGCCACGGCGGCTGCAGCGACATTCAAAAACCCCTGTGCCACGGACTGCTCTTTCGCCTCGGCACGCACCAGCGCTGAATAGCCGAAGGGCGACATGCCTGCGGCCTCGCGTTCTGCAAGTTGCTGGTCCGCGAACTTCGGGTAGTCGTGGGCCTTGAGCGCCGCGAACAGCGGGTGGGTGGGGTGAAAGGTCTGCACCCACATCTCGCTGGCTTCGCTGTGTTTTGCATCGCGCCCTGCCCTGCCTGCCGCCTGCATGAGCAGGCTGAAAAGCCGCTCGGGCGCGCGGAAATCGCTGGAGAACAGCGCGCCGTCGGGGTTGATGGCCGCGACCAGCGTGATGTGCCTGAAGTCATGGCCCTTGGCAATCATCTGCGTGCCGACCAGTACATCGACCTCGCCCGCGTGCACGCTGGCCAGCTGTGATTCGAGTGCGCCCTTCAGCCGCGTGGTGTCGGCATCAATGCGGGCGATGCGCACCGCACTGCCATCGGGCCGCTTCACATCTGCCAGCAGTTCCGCAAGGTGTTCTTCAAGCCGTTCGGTGCCGCGGCCCACGGGCGCGATGTCGATGTTGCCGCAGCTGGGGCAGGCGCGTGGCACACGTTCGGTAAAACCGCAGTGGTGGCAACGCAAGGTGCGGTCTATCTTGTGGAAGACGCGGTAGGCGCTGCAGTGCGGGCATTCGCTTTTCCAGCCGCAGTCGTGGCAGGCCAGCACCGGCGCGTAGCCGCGGCGGTTCAGAAAGATCAGCGATTGTTCGCCTCGCGCCACGCGCCGGGCAATCGCATCGAGCACGGGCGGCGCGATCACAGCGTGTTTGGGCTGATGGTTCATGTCCACGCCTCTAACCTGTGGAAGGCGACCGATGTGTACATCGCTCTCGTCTTCCACCGAAGAGCCAACCCGTTCACTCATTGTCAAGCGCTGGTATCGCCCGGTAATAGTGGATTGCCAGCTTTCAAGCGAAGGCGTGGCCGAGCCGAGCATGACCCTGCACACTTCGCCTTCACCAGCTTCTTCGGTTTCCAGTTTCGCCCTGTACACCGCCAGGTCGCGCGCCGAATACCGCGCGCCTTCCTGCTGTTTGTAGCTGGGGTCGTGTTCTTCATCGACCACGATGAGCCTCAGCCTGGGCATGGAGGCCAGGATCGCCATGCGGGTGCCCAGAATGAGCCGCGCGTGGCCAGCGTGGGCCGACAGCCAGCTTTTCAGGCGCTGGGCCGGCGTCAGGCCGCTGTGCAGCGACACCACGCGCTCCTTGCCCAAATGCGCAAAACGCTCCTGGAAGCGTGCCTGCAACTGCGGCGTGAGGTTGATCTCGGGCACCATGACCAGCACCTGGGCATCCGGATCCTGCGCCAGCACTTTTTCGGCGGCATGCAGGTAGACCTCGGTCTTGCCGCTGCCGGTGGCACCAAACAGCAATGCCGGGCGGGCATCGGCCTCAAAAGCCGCCAGCGCTCCCAGCTGCTGGGTACTCAGCTCAACCCCGCTGGGCCGCTGTTCGTGGCTCGAATCGGTTTGCGGGCGCTTGAGCCGCCGCGCCAGCTGTACGGCCGTCATGTCACGCAGCTGCGGCGGCAGGGCCGCCAGCGCCACCTCGCCCAGCGAGCGCTGGTAGTAGGCCGCAGTAAAGCCGACCAGCTTACGCCAGGTGGGGGGCAACGCGTTCAGCCCTTCCAGAACGCCGGCGATGCTTTTGGTCTGCATCTCCAGCAGCTCGCCGCTGCCTTCCCGGTTTTCCCAGACCACACCCAGCACTTCGCGGCGGCCCAGCGGTACCCGCACCAGCACGCCCGGCGTGAGCGGCGATGCACTCTGGTAGGTCAACGGCCCTGCGATGGCGCTGTGCGCAGGCGTCGCAACGACGATGTCCAGCCAGTGAGTCATAACTCGTAAGCAGTTGTTGTCATATCTACAAAAACACTTGCGAAAAACGCTCTAAGTGCTTGATTTGATGGCTCTTTAGAGATCTTCAACTTTTCTGTGGATAACTTTGTTGATAGATCGCCTGCGAGGCGGCCAAAGCCTTGTAAATCAAGGGCTTTGCCAGATTGCCCGTAAAAAAAGCAGTTTAAAGAATCTATATGAATCAACAACTTACGAGCGCTATTGCTTTGATAGCGAAGTATGTGTCTGGCCGGACTTCTTGCCGCACCGCAACACAAATTTTGTGCATAAGTCTTTCTGTCAATCCCTGGTTTTGTGCTAGCCACGATCAAAAATCGGCACAAAACCCGGTAAAAGCACTTCACCGGCAAGCGACCTAGCCTGCAGGGCTGCGCATCTTGCGAGAGTGAGCGTGCACTGCGTTAACCAGTACCTCAACATTTTCAGGCGGCGTGTACTGGCTGATGCCGTGGCCGAGGTTGAAAATATGCGTCGCCCCGGGCTTGGAGGCGTCCATATGGGGCCGTCCAAAGCTGTCCAGCACCTTTGCAACTTCCGCTTCGACCTGCTGCGGGCTGGCAAACAACACATTCGGGTCGAGGTTGCCCTGCAGTGCCTTGGCATTCGGACCCGTTTCGCCCACCAGCGCGCGGGCGTTGGCCAGGTTGACGGTCCAGTCAAGGCCGAGCACCTCACAATCCGTCTCGCCCATGGCCTTGAGCCACAGCCCGCCGCCTTTGGTGAAGACCAGGCGGGGAATGACAACACCCTCATGTTCGCGTTTGAGCTGCGCCAGCACACGTTTTGTGTAGGCCAGGCTGAATTCATGGAAGGCCGCGTCGGCCAGAACGCCGCCCCAGCTGTCAAAAATCATCACGGCCTGTGCACCGGCCTCAATCTGGGCATTCAGGTAGGCAGCCACCGAATCGGCGTTGATGGCCAGCATTCTGTGCATCAGGTCAGGGCGCTGGTAGAGCATGGTCTTGACCAGGCGGTAGTCATCAGAGCCCGCGCCTTCGACCATGTAGCAGGCCAGCGTCCAGGGGCTACCCGAAAAGCCGATCAGCGGCACGCGGCCCTTGAGCGCCTTGCGTATGGAGGTCACTGCGTCAAACACGTAACGCAGCTTGTTCATGTCGGGCACCTGCAGTTTGGCAACCGCAGCTTCGTCACGCACCGAATGCGCAAACTTCGGGCCTTCGCCAAGCGCAAACGACAGCCCCAGGCCCATGGCATCGGGAATCGTCAGGATGTCGCTGAACAGAATGGCGGCGTCAAGCTTGTAGCGCTCAAGGGGCTGCAAGGTGACCTCGGTCGCGTAGTCGGTGTTGGTGGCCAGGCCCATGAAGCTGCCGGCCTGCGCGCGCGTGGCGCGGTATTCAGGCAGGTAGCGGCCCGCCTGGCGCATCAGCCAGACGGGGGT
>JAZKHN010000058.1:1753-4234 GCA_040385325.1 Pseudomonadota bacterium | reverse complement strand
TGCGCACCACCAGCCAGTCGGACAACACACGCGTGCCGCCCGTCACGGCAGAAAAATCACCGCCGGACTCGCGCACCACCGGTGCAGATTCGCCAGTGATGGCGCTTTCATCGACAGAAGCCACGCCTTCAATGACTTCGCCATCTAGCGGAATCATCTCGCCCGCATCAACCTGAACCACATCGCCCTTGCGCAGGTTCTCTGCCTGCTCTGGAAGGAAGGTTGCACCGTGCCTGGGCTCCTTGAGCTTCTTGGCCCAGGTGCTCTTTTTCAGGCCACGCAATGAGGCCGCCTGCGCCTTGCTGCGGCCCTCGGCCAGCGCCTCTGCAAAATTGGCAAATAGCACGGTGAACCAAAGCCAGATGGCGACGGCAAAGATGAAGCCGGCTGAATCAGCGCCCTTGCTCCCAGGGGCCTGAAGCGCCTGCAGCCCCAGCAGCGTGGTGATGATGCTGCCGATAAACACCACAAACATCACCGGGTTGCGCCACTGCACACGCGGGCTGAGTTTGGTGAACGAGGCGGCGATGGCCGGCTTCAACAGGGCCGGGTCGAGCAGTACAAAAGCTTTTTTGTTGGTCATGATTTTTTACCCCGTTTATTTGGCAGGCCACAGCATCAGGTGCTCGACCACCGGGCCCAGGGCCAGCGCAGGGACATAGTTCAGCAGGCCGACCAGCAGCACCGTGCCAATCAGCAGGGTGACAAACAGCGGGCCGTGGGTCGGCATGGTCCCCCCCGTCACCGGCAGGCGCTTCTTGGCTGCCAGTGCACCGGCAATCGCCAGCACGGGCACGATGACACCGAAGCGGCCCAGCCACATCGCAATGCCCAGCAGCGTGTTGTAGAACGGCGTGTTGGCAGACAGGCCCGCAAAGGCGCTGCCGTTGTTGTTGCCTGCGGAGGTCAACGCGTAGAGGATTTCTGAAAAACCGTGCGCACCGGGGTTGGCAATGCCGGCCTTGCCCGCAGTGGCCATCACTGCAATGGCTGTGCCGGCCAGCACAAGGATGGGCGTGACCAGGATGGCAATCGAGGTCAGCTTCATCTCATGCGACTCGATCTTCTTGCCCAGGTATTCAGGCGTGCGGCCAATCATCAGGCCCGAGATGAATACCGCCAGGATGGCGAATATCAGCATGCCGTAAAGTCCGGTGCCGACGCCACCAAACACCACCTCGCCGAGCTGCATCATCACCATGGGCACAAGGCCGCCTATCGGCGTGAGCGAGTCGTGCATCAGGTTGACGGCGCCGCACGAGGCCGCGGTGGTGATCACCGCAAACAGGCTGGACGCGTTGATGCCGAAGCGCAGCTCCTTGCCTTCCATATTGCCGCCGGCCTGTAGCGCACTGCTGGCCTGGTCTACACCCAGCGATGCAATCAAGGGGTTGCCGCCCTGCTCTGCCGGCGTGATGACGGCCACGGCAATCACAAACATCACCGTCATGGCGGCCAGCACGGCCCAGCCCTGGCGCTGGTCACCGACACTGCGGCCAAATGCAAAACACAGCGCTGCGGGAACCAGAAAGATGGACAGCATTTGTACAAAATTGCTCAGTGCCGTGGGGTTTTCATAGGGGTGAGCCGAGTTAGCATTGAGGAAGCCGCCGCCATTGGTGCCCAGCATCTTGATGGCTTCCTGCGAGGCGACCGGGCCCATGGCCAGGGTCTGCTTGTCGGTCCTGGCATCTTCCATCACCGCGTTGCCTCTTGCATCTTTCAGCGGCTGGCCGTCGGGGCCGTTCTTGGCGATCTGGTAGCTGGTGCTCTCAAGCGTGCTCACGTCCTTGTAGCTGTCGAAGTTCTGGATCACACCCTGGCCCACCAGGAAGATCGCAAACACCAGCGACAGCGGCAACAGCAGCCAGGCGGTGATGCGCGTGATGTCCACCCAGAAGTTGCCGATCACGCCTGTCGATTTGGCGGCAAAACCGCGAAACAGCGCAAACACCACGGCGATGCCAGTGGCAGCCGAGAAAAAGTTCTGCCCTGTCAACGCCAGCATCTGCGTGAGGTAGCTCATGGTCGATTCACCGGCATAGCCCTGCCAGTTGGTGTTGGACGCAAAGCTTATGGCGGTGTTGAAAGCCGAGTCTGGCGTGATGTTGGCCATGCCTGCCGGATTGAGCGGCAGCCACAGCTGCACACGCTGCAGCAGGTAGACCACAAGCACGCCCAGCAGGTTGAAGGCCAGCAGCGCCAGCGCGTACTGCGCCCAGTTCATGGACTTGTCGGCGGAAGTGCCCGCCAGTTTGTAGAGCGGCGCTTCAACCTTGCGCATCCAGCCCGGAAGATTGCCGGAGGCGATGCGCGTGAGCCAGATGCCGAGCGGCCATGCCGTCACCAAAAGGGCGAGTAGAAAAACGGCCAACAAGCTAATCGATGAGGAAGTCATCAAAACTCCTCGGCGCAGATCAGCGCGTAGACCAGGTAGGCCAGCAAAATCACGGCGCAAACGCCGCCAAAGCCGTACATCAC
>JAZKHN010000058.1:0-1653 GCA_040385325.1 Pseudomonadota bacterium | reverse complement strand
CGATATCCATGAACTTCTCTCCAGCTAAACGATGGGAGAAGTTTCGGATTCGGTGTGTAAAAACGGGGATGAAAGCGCGTAGCGCCGTATAAAAAAAGCGTAAAGACGAACGACTTATCGGGCGGGATCCTGGATCACTACCCGCAGGTGCAGGGCACGCAGCTCGTCGATCTCGTCCTTCAGCGCATGCGCCAGCCGCAGGGCCTCATCCGTGTCGGCACCCGTGCCGGTGCACCTGATGCCTGGCGACAGCAATGCCGCAAGATGCGATGCCCGCGCATGAACGGCTTCCAGTGCCTCGGCCACCTGGCAATGGCCCGCCGTCCGGCGCTCAGCGAAGTGCGCCACTCGCCAGCATGTAGATGCCGATCAATAGCAGGCCCACGAAGAACACGCGCCTGAAATTTTTCTCGTCCAGCCGGCCGCGCAGCTTCTGGCCCAGCGCCATGCCCAGAAAGGCTGCTGGCACGGGCGCCAGCCAGATCCAGATGCCCCAGCCGCCCAGCTTCATCTGCCCTGCGGAGAACGAGCCCTCCATGACCAGCCTGGCGAAGAGCGCCAGCGTCGAAACAGTGAACGACAGCCCGAGCGCCTGCACCATCTCTTCCTTTTTCAGCTTCAGCGATTGCAGGTAGGGCACTGCGGGGAACACGAACACGCCGGTGGCCGAGGTGACAGCGCCGGTGACCAGGCCGGTTGCCAGCGACACCGCGCCTTCGGCACGCCCGGGCGCAGGCGGTGAGAAGGAAAACAGCCCCGCCAGCGCATAAACCACCAGCGCCAGCCCCAGCCCCGCCGATGCAACATGCACATCCAGCGTCACCAGGCTGACCGGGGCCAGCAGCGTCCCGAGCACCACGCCCAGTTGCAGGGGCCACAGGCGCCGCAGCAACGCGGCCAGCGCCGGGCCGTCCCACATCTGCCAGATATTCGTCAATAACGAAGGAAGCACCAGCAAGGCGGCGGCCTGCCCCGGCAGCATCAGCCCCGCCAGCAGGCCCAATGACAGTGTCGGCAAGCCCAGGCCGACCACACCCTTGACAATGCCCGCCAGTAAAAACACCAAGGCAACGGCGACAAGCAGCAAAAAATCGTTTGATACAAACAAGAGGACTTGAGAAGGCATGGGAGAGATTCTGCGCAGCAATGGCCACCACCTCAAGCTGTAATATACGGCACCATCCTCTGTCAAAAACGAAGGATGGCCGCTGCAAAGACACATCAAGGGAACGCCGTGAACACTGCCCCGCGCTTTGACCTCATCGACCTGCGCCTTTTTCTCAACGTCATCGACTCGGGCAGCATCACCGCCGGCTGCCGCCTCTCGCACCTCGCGCTGGCTTCTGCCAGCGCACGCATGCGCGGCATGGAAGACGCCATGGGCATCACGCTGCTGGAGCGTTCACGCGCCGGGGTCACGGCCACCAAAGCCGGCGAGGCCGTGGCCCACCATGCGCGGCTGGTGCTGCAGCAGCTCGAACGCATGCATGGCGAGCTGGGCGACTATGCGGGCGGCCTGGCCGGCAAGGTGCGGTTGCTGTCGAACACCGCCGCCATCACCGATTACCTGCCCGAAGCGCTGGCGGCCTTCCTCAAGGCGCACCCGGCGCTGGACATTGACCTTGAAGAGCGCCCCAGCCACATGATCGTGTC
>JAZKHN010000057.1:0-2508 GCA_040385325.1 Pseudomonadota bacterium | reverse complement strand
AACCAGTGGCAGCGACAGGTTTTTCCTGGGCACCGACAGCGCGCCGCATCCGGCGTATCTGAAAGAGCACGCCACAGGCTGCGCCGGCTGCTACACCTCGCACGCCGCGATGGAGCTTTATGCCGAAGCGTTTGAGGCTGCGGGCGCGCTCGACAAGCTCGAAGCATTCGCAAGTTTCCATGGCCCAGCTTTTTATGGCCTTCCGCGCAACGAAGGCACTATCACCCTGAAGAAGGAAAGCTGGACGCCGCCTGAGAGTTATCCATTTGGCGGTGCGGACCTCAAGCCGCTGAGGTCGGGTGATGCATTGGCCTGGCGCGTGGTGTGCCCCTGAAGTCTGGCATTGCGTCGCCGGACAACGGACTTGCGCATGTCGATTGGGCGCAGCCCTGGTTAAGACATCTTCCCGAACCAGGCGCAGACGGATCCGTGGTGGATCTGCTCAATAAATTCGGTGAGGTACCGGCGCGTTTTGTGTCGCAGGCTGCCTTGCCGGCAGGCACAGCCTACGAACAATTCATCTTTGATACTGGCACCGTCCCCACACGCGACAACGCACACGATTTCTTCAATGGCCTGTGCTGGATCACCTTTCCTCAGACCAAGAAGAAACTCAACGAATTGCAGGCTGCCGAAATTGCGAAGGCGGGCGTGCAGCAGACGCGCGGCCCGGTACGTGATGCGCTGACGCTGTTTGACGAAAACGCCGCTTTCCTGATGGCGCCGCAAGTCATCTGGGATGCCCTTGAAGCGCGTGACTGGAAGCGCCTGTTCATTGATTTGCGGCCACTCTGGGCAGAGGCGCAACTGCTGCTTTTTGGTCACGCCCTGCTTGAAAAGCTGCTCACCCCCAGAAAACCGATCACCGCCCACGTCTATCAGGCGCGTCCGGTGGGAGGCTCAATTGCTGAAATCGACGCCTGGGTGGCGGCCAGCCTGAGTGCTGACAGGCTGGCAGGAAAACCTTTTCTGCCTTTGCCGGTGCTGGGCGTGCCCGGCTGGTGGCCGGAGAACGAGAACTTTTCCTTTTATGATGACTCTTTCGTATTCAGGCCGCGCACCTAGGGCCTGTCATCCTATAAATCGCCTCCGCGCTGGGACTGCAAGGGGTGCAGCGCTAGGCGCAGGCCGCAGGCCGGGGTAATCCCCGGTCAAGGGCTGCAACGACGCGGGGTATCCCTTGCAGCCCAGCCCTTCGGGTGACCCCCGGAAAGGACCGCACTCGTTGTTGCGAAGCCTCTCCGGGGATTACCCCGGCTTCGTTTCGCGCCTAGATTGCAATCCTTTCCGGGGGCCACGCGGAGGCGATTTATAGGATGGCAGGCCCTACAACAACCAGTAAAAATGTTGTGCGGCAGCTGTCGCCAGACGCTTGATTTGCCTGTGTCATCCCCCATTTAAGCGGTGACGCAGCTTTTGAAAGTCTTCACTGGCTTCGTTTAGTTAAGAGTTTCCCCCACGGAGAATCCATGAAACGCATTATTTTGTTTGTTCTGACCAACCTCGGCGTTGTGGTGGTGCTGGGCATCGTTGCCAGCCTGCTGGGCGTGAACCGCTACCTCACGCCACAGGGGCTGAACCTCGGCATGCTGCTGGGTTTTGCCGCCGTGATCGGTTTTGGAGGTGCCATCATCTCGCTGCTGATCAGCAAACCCGTCGCCAAGTGGAGCTCGGGTGTGCGCCTGATCAACGAGCCACAAAACGCCGACGAAGCCTGGATCGTGGAAACCGTGCGCAAGCTGGCCACCACCGCCAACATCGGCATGCCTGAAGTCGGCATCTTTGAAGGTGCGCCCAATGCATTCGCCACAGGTGCCTTCAAGAACTCGGCGCTGGTCGCCGTGTCTACCGGTTTGCTGCAGGGCATGACGCGCGAAGAAATCGAGGCTGTGCTCGGTCACGAGGTCGCCCACATCGCGAACGGCGACATGGTCACCATGACACTGATTCAGGGCGTGATGAACACCTTTGTGGTCTTCCTCAGCCGCGTGATCGGCTATGCGGTTGACAGCTTCCTGCGCCGTGGCAGCGACAACAACTCTGGCCCTGGCATCGGCTACTACATCAGCACCATCATTCTGGACATCGTGCTGGGTTTCGCCGCCGCCATCGTCGTTGCATGGTTCTCACGTCATCGCGAGTTTCGCGCCGATGCGGGCGCGGCCAGCCTGATGGGCAAGAAGCAGCCCATGATCAATGCCCTGGCGCGCCTGGGCGGCATGGTGCCTGGCGAGTTGCCCAAGACTGTGCAGGCCATGGGGATTACTGGCGGGATTGGGAAGTTGTTCTCTACCCATCCTCCGATCGAGGAGCGGATTGCTGCTTTGCAGAATGCGCAGCCTGGACAGGTCTGATCGGGCCTGCTTCAGGTTGAGGTAGCGCCCTTCACGCAGAAGCCGGGACTCGCCCCGGCGCGCGAGGCACTTTTCTTTGCTTCGCCAAAAGCAAAGTAACCAAAAGAAAGGCGACCCGCCGTCTGGGAAGTTTTTGGGGTCAGAGCCCAAATTC
>JAZKHN010000056.1:0-15596 GCA_040385325.1 Pseudomonadota bacterium | reverse complement strand
CGCCTATGCGGCCGAAAGACAAACGCAGGTTGGCATGCTGGAAGCTTTCACTCAGCTGCGTGAAAGCCACCAGCGCCACAAACTGCCCCGGTGCTACGCCTATGAGCTGCGCCACTAGTACGATGATCACGTCGTTGATCACATCGTCGATCAGGTGGTTGCGGTTGTCGCTCCACATCGTCATCTGCCGCTGGGCGTGGTGCAGCGAATGCAGGCGCCACCACCACTCCAGCTGGTGCTGGCCGCGATGCGTCCAGTAAGCGACGAAGTCAAACACCACCAGGTAAATCAGAAAGCTCACGATGGCGCTGTCGGTCACGCCGGGCCAGAGCTGATCGAGGTGGAAGGTGCCGTAGCCCGCTGTGCGCAAGCTGCCAAACAACTCGTCAAACCATGGGTCCAGCGTGAAGAACAGCACGATGCGGAACACACCCAGACGGTGGATCAGCGTATAGAGAATGTCGGTGCGAATGGTGGCCCGGTCAGTGACAACCTCAACTGGCCGCCAGCGCTGCAGCGGCCCGATGATGGCCAGCAAAACAATGATCTGGAGCACGCCGACCAGCAGCCAGGCGGTGGCTTCATAACCGTCTTCCAGAAAATTGGCCATGCCCATGGAAAACAGCAGCGGCTGCAACACCGTGTTGAACAGCCACTCCTGCACATTGGCAAATAGATCGGTGAACCAGCCCATGCGTTCTATTTTGCAGGTGTCCTGTTTGGCGTACCCATACGGCTGTCAATCCATGCCTTGTACTGGGGGTGTTCGCGCAACGTTTTGAAGCAGAAACCACGCGATTGCAGGCCGGTGATGAGCGGCTCCAGAACAGCCGGTGCCCAGGGGTCTTTACGCGACCAGATGCCCAGGTGCGCCAGCAGGATGTCGCCCGGCTTGATGTTCTGAAGTGCTTTTTTCAACAGCGCATCGTTGGGAAATTTGTCGCTGGGCAACTCGTCACCCAGGAACCCCGCAGCCGACCAGCCCACGTGTTCATAACCGCAGGATTTCGCAGCCGCCAGCAGCGCCGGTGAAGTCTTGCCGCCCGGTGCGCGAAACAGCGGCAATGTTTTTTTACCTGTGATCTCCAGCAGGCGCGTGCTGGACTTTGTGACTTCTTCGCAATACTGTCTGGCCGTCCAGACGCTGTCTTTGTCTTCATTGGGTCCGGCGGAAGGCCGCACCTTGAATTTAATCTCATTGCCAGCCACATCACCACGCCAGTAAGTGTGGTCAAAGGTGTGCGAAGCAAATTCATGGCCCTCGCCAGCGCGGGCTTTCCACCACGGTGCCCAGTCCTTGCCCAGGCTGCCATCGCCGGTTTTGGCCCGCTCGTTAGCCCCAAAAAACGTGACCTTGACCTGGTGTTTGTTCAGGATGTCGGCCATCAGGGGCGCGACTTCCATGTGGCCTGTGTCTAGCGTCAGGTAGACAGGCTTGCAGTCTTGAGCGGAAGCGAAAGATGAAAAGCCGCAACCAACGATCAGCAATGTGGCAAGCAGCGAATGGACTGTCTTCAAATGCAAGCCGGAGCCGCGGAACTGGCTCCGCCAGGCCGCAGGCGGAGCGGCCCCCGAGGGGCTGGAGCCTGCGGCTCCAAAGCTGCTTGAGCAGCTTTGGACAGGCGATAGAGGCGAAGCGTCTCGCGAGCCGCGGCCTGCAAGGCCCCGGGCGCTACGCGAAGCGAGCAACCGTGGGGGCCATTCAGCGGGGTGCGTGGTCGAGGGTCCAGACACCATGAGGGCTCTTTCCGACGTTGACCTGGCGAACAATCTTGCGGGTGGCGACATCGATGATGGTGAGCTTGCGGGCCCAGCGCGATGTCACCATGATCTGCTTGCCATCTCGGCTCACGTCGATGCAGTCCGGCCCGCCGGGTGCGGCGTAGTTGTCGACCACTTCAAGCGTCTGCAAATCAATCTTGCTGATGCTGTTGGCCACGCGGTTGCTGACCAGCACATGGCGCTGGTCACCAAAGGCGCGAAAGGCATGCGCACCGGCACCGGTCTTGATGACCTTGTGACGCGCCGGCGTCTTGCCGCTCACGTCATACACCTCGACAGCATCACCGCCGGTCAGGCCGATGAGGATGAATTTGTCGTCAGCGGTGCCATAAACGTCTGCAGGAATCGAACCTGTTTTGGTACGCCACTTGACGGTTTGTGTGGCCAGGTCCAGCGCGATGAGTTCGTCGCTGTCCTGCATGGTTGAATAAATCGTGGTGCTTTTGCTGTCTATCCACAAATGGCTGGGCGTCTTGCCGGTGGGCACGCGTTTGACGAGGGTGATGTCCTTGCCGTCCCACTTGTAGATGTCGATGTGGTTCAGGCGGTTGGCCGCCGTCACAAACCATTTCATGTCTGGTGAAAAACGCAGCTGATAGGGGTCGATGATGCCGCGTATGGTGCGCTGCACTTCGGCAGTTTTGGGGTCGATGAAGGTCAGCGAATCCGACAGCGCGTTGGCGACGATGACCGACTTTTCATCGGGGGTCAGGTACAGGTGGTGCGGCTGCTTGCCGGTGGGGATGCGTTTGGTCTCTGCCCATGTGACGGGGTTGATCACGCTGACGTTGTCGTCGAGCGAATTGAGTACAAACACGGGGTTGGTCATGGAGGCAACAGGCTGCACCGGTTTGGCTGCGGCCGGCGCCGATGCGGCAGATACGGCCGACGGTGCCGAAGCGGCTGGCTTGACGGGTGTCTGTGCAAAAGCCGGAGCACACAGACTGCCGGTCAGGGCGAACGTTGCGGCCATCAGCCCAAAGGCCGGAAAACGGGGAGAAAAAGTCACAAAAACGGGCTTTCTGAGGTCTGTCGTGTCAATCGCCTAGTGTACCGGGCGGGCTTGCCGCAAGGGCTGAAACGCCAGTGAAAGTAAGGGCATCACTTACCATACAGGGGATGAATTTACGGCTTGTTGACGATACGCAACTGGAAGTCAAACAGATTGCCGGGTCGGATTCCCTGGCCCCGCTGGTCTTTATGCATGAAGGCCTGGGCTCGGTCAGTCTGTGGACGCAGCGCGGCCTGGACTGGCCGGAGGCCGTTTGCAGGGCGACGGGCCGGGCTGGCGTCGTTTATTCAAGGCGGGGCTACGGCAAGTCTGAAGCCATTCCCCATTCACGCAATTTCCTCAAACCCGACTACATGCACGTCGAGGCGTGGAAGGTGCTGCCTGCGCTGCTTGGCAGCCTGGGCGTCGCAAAACCGGTGCTGCTGGGCCATTCTGATGGTGCGACCATCGCACTGCTGCACGCCAGCCGCTTTCCCGTGACGGCCTGCATCGCCATGGCACCGCATGTGATCGTGGAGGACATCTCCGTCACCGCCATCGCCGGTACCAAGACCATGTTCGAGTCGGGCGGGCTGCGGGAGCCGCTGGCAAAGCACCATGCCGATGTGGACGGTGCCTTCTGGCAATGGAACGATGTCTGGCTGTCTGAGGGTTTTCGCAGTTTTGACGTCCGCGCCGAATGCAAGACCATCACCGCACCGTTGCTGCTGGTGCAAGGCCTGGATGACGAATACGGCACCCTGATGCAGCTCGATGAAATCGCGAGAGCCGCACCCCATGCACAGCAGCTGCGGCTGGCCGATTGCGGGCATTCACCCCAGCGTGACCAGCCGCAAGTGGTGACAGCTGCGGTTGCCGGTTTCCTCGCCGACCTGCCCTAGGCCTTTTTACCCGCAATATCCAGCAGGTCCTGTGCGGTCAGCCAGCGCCAGCCGCCCGGTTTGAGGTCTTCGGGCAACGGCAGCTCACCGATGCGCGAGCGGTGCAGGCCGCCGACTTCTTCCACCCGGTTACCAACGGCGGCGATCATGCGTTTGACCTGGTGGTATTTGCCTTCAGTCAGGGTCAGGCTCAGGGTGTTGGCGCCGGTTTTTTCACAGGCCGCAGCCTTCACCGGCTTGGGGTCATCGTCCAGCACCACGCCGGACAGCAGCTTTTGCACCTGTTTGTCGTCCACCGGGTGTTTGGCGCGTACCTGATACACCTTGGGCACATGGTGTTTGGGCGAACTCATGCGGTGGATGAACTTGCCGTCGTCCGACAGCAGCAGCAACCCGGTTGTGTCCTGGTCCAGCCGCCCGACCGCCTGCACACCGGCCGCCGCGCCGCCGCCGCGTTGGCGTATGGGCGCAGGCAGCAGGGTGTAGATGCTGGGGTAGGTGCTGGGCTTTTGCGAGCATTCATAGCCCGCAGGCTTGTGCAGCATGAGGTAGGCCTTCTCATGAAATTCCCACCGCGTGCCCTGTACCTCAAATACAAAACCCTCCGTCTCGAAAACATCCGTGGGGTCAAGAACCGTTTTGCCGGCTACCGTCACATGGCCTTGCTGCACCAGCCCCGCGCAGACGCGCCGTGTGCCAAAACCCTGGGAAAAGAGAATGTCCTGAAGTTGCATCGTGCCGGTATTGTCGCCGCGCATGTGAGCCCCGGCGGGTGCGTGTGATTATTTGCTAGTTATTTCATAGCTGCTTACGCCCGTATTCATTGGCCTGCAGCCCGATTTGGTATCCGAATTTGGTGTTTTTTAGAGATCTTGAGCGGTTTTGGCCGGGTTTGACGGCGCGCACAGCAACTGGACAGGCATTTTTTAATTTATACGTTAAATTTTTAATGTATACGTTAAAAATCTCGCTTAACTGCCTTCAAGGACTTTCGCAATCGCCTGCAAACCGGCCAGCGCACCCATGGGCAAACCCACGTCCAGGCTGGACGGCACTGCCGCCTCGCGCAGATTGATGCGCACGAGCCGCCCGCCATGCTGGTGAACAATTTGCTGGCTGAAATGCCGTACCGACGGGATCGCTGTGCCCGCACCCAGTTCTATCACCACCGGCCTGCTGACTTTGGCCAGCCAGGCGCCCTGCCGCGCCTGTTGCTCTGCCGCGCGCTGCTCCAGCCAGCCCCAGTCACTGAACATCAGCACGTTCGGACGCGCAAGGCCGCCGCAGGCCGGGCAGCGCGGCGGCTCGTTCACCAGCAGGCAGCGGGCCTCATCGATCTCAGGCAAAAAATCCTCCGCTGGCCAGATGCCGCCCAAAGTTGCGCTGCAGTCCATGCACTGAAGGTGGTGTAACGAGCCATGGCATTCGTGGATGGCCTGGGCCTCAAAACCCGCCTTCTGGAACTGACCGTCGACATTGCTGGTGAAGACACTGTAGCCCCCGAGCGCGTTCTCGCCCCACTGCCTGAGCAAGCCAAAACCCGGGTGCGGCTGCGTCGCGCGATACAGCTTGAGCCGGTGGCCATAAAAGCCCCAGCCGAGCGCCGGACTGACTTCAAAACTGTGCGGCGAGGCGATTTCGTGAAAGTCGATCTTCGCCTGCGCGAGCGCCGGGTAAGCCTGCCAGAAGCCTTCCTTGCCGCGAAAGTCAGGCAGGCCGGAATCGACCCCCATGCCGGCTCCGGCTGCGACAACAAGACCGTCGGCCTGGTCTATGAGTTCGGCCGCATGTTCAATCAGGGCGTCAAGGCTCGCCATCGGACAGTGGCGCTGGATTCGCGACGCCGCGGCTCAGCATGGCCGGCACGGCATCGTTGACATGCAGCGTGAACACATCAGGCCGGTTGTAATGGCCGGCAAAGTCGTTGAGTATTTTGGAGACCATGACGTCGTTCAGATCGACGTCGGCATACACCATGCCCTCGCCGTCCAGCGGCTGCGTCAAGACCTGGCCGCTGGGGCCGAGGATGGACGCGTAGCCCACGCCCTTGAGCTTTTCAAGTGTGGCGCGGGCGTCGCCTTCCAGCTGAAAATCATTGAGTGCCGCATCGTCCACCACGCCGGTAGCGTTGACGACAAAACAGCCCATGCTGTAGGCCAGACCGCGGCTGATGGCCATGATGACGTCAGACAATTTGACGGCGGGCGACACAAACGCCGGCCATGAAGCCACATGTGCCACCGGGTACATGGCCATCAGGGCGCTCGCGGCCAGAGGATTGGCGTTCTCTCCGCAAATCAGGCCGCTGACCCTGCCGAATGGCGCCTCATAAGCCTTCAGGGTATCGCCCCAGCCGCAGGTGTGCACAATGCGTTCCGCGAGCGTCGGCATGAGCTTTTGGTGTTTGCCGAGGATGTTGCCGTCAGGGCCGATGAAGAGCTGGGTGTTGAACATGGTGCCGGTGGTGCCCGCCCGCTTTTCACACATGCCGATGACGGCGGTGATGCCTGCATCGCGGCAGGCTTCTCCCAGCTTGTCGGTCTGCTCGCCGGGGATGACCACGGAGTTCTGGAACAGCTTTTGCGACAGCCCCAGGCTGATTCTGCCAGTGCCGGGCTGCACGGTGAACCACGACGGATGCGCCGGGATAAACCCCTCAGGGAAACCCACCAGCTGCGCGCCCGCCCTCCCTGCGTCCCGGATCAGGCGGCAGGCCTTGTCAACGGTGGCCTCCCGGTCAAGGTGCACCGACGAGGCCTGCACGGCGGCGAGCCTGATCTTTTTCAACGTGTCGCTCATGGCCTCATTCCTCTCATCGTCACAGGCGCTTCAAAATGGAAGACCCCACAGATGATCACGCCTGGGAGCATCAGGCGAATCGTCAGGAACCCAGAAACTCACCCACAGGTTTCAGGTCTTCCACACGGTCACACACGGCCTTGACGATCATCAGGATGGGAATGCCCAGCAACAAGCCCCACACACCCCAGAGCCAGCCCCATGCCAGCAGGCCGGCGAAGATGGCCACCGGGTTCATGCGGCTTGCCCGGCTGGTCAGCCAGGGGGTGACCAGGTTGCCGACGATGGTGTGGATGACGAGTGACACACTGCCGACGGCAACGGCCATGTTCAGCGAGCCGAACTGCAGAAAAGCCACCAGCGCAGAGGCGACGGCCGTGACGATGGAACCCACATAGGGAATCAGGTTCAATACGGCCGCCACGATGCCCCAGACAGCCGCGTTCTCCAGACCGATGACCGCCAGCGCCACGCCTGTCAGCACCCCGACCAGCGCGCTGGTCAGCAGCTGCACCTGCAGGTAGCGCTGAATCTGCCCGGTGATTTCATCAAGCGCCTGCAGTGTGATTTTTTTGGTGCTGAGGCTGGGACCCGCCAGCTTGACCAGCTTGCGCCTGAAAGTATCACCCGCCACCATCAGAAAATAGGCCAGAAAAACCACCGCGGTCGACTGGCCCACCAGTGCGATCAGCCCTATGGTGCCGGTCCAGAGGTAATCCTTGATGTTGAAGCGTGCCGGCTCTATCACCACACGCATGGCACCCCGCGAGGTGGTGACCGCACCGCCCTGGGTCGCCTGCTCAATCTGGGTTGCCGCTTTCTGCACCGTGTCGAGTGCGCTCTGGTTATTGCGCCTGCCCTTGAGGGCGTCGGTGAATTTTTGGGCCGCCGCCGGCATGGAGTCGATCAGTTGCGCCGCTTCATCACTGAGTGAATACGCTGTGGTGCCCAGTCCACCCAAAATGGCCAGCAGCAGGATGCCCGCGCCGACGGAACGCGGCACGCGTCTGGTCTCGGCCCAGTTGACGATGGGCGACAGCGCGTAGCTGGCCAGCAGGCCGAGCATGAAGGGAATGAACACCGCCTTGGCCCAGTACAGAATGTAAAGACTGGCGAAACAGGCCAGCAGGGCCAGCGACAGGTTGCGCACGCTCACGGGCATGTGTATCTGGATGGGGCCGCGCGTCCGGGAAGTTTTCGACTCCCGCACCGCGTCACCGTCGGGGTAGATGGAATCACCGATCAGGGGCTGCTCCGGTTGCCCTGCATTGATGGGTGCCAGACCATCTGGGTGCTTCGTCTCTGCTTGCGTCTCGGGGCTGGTGTCTGTTGTCATCAGATTCTCTTTGTAGACGCAATGAGGTAAAGGGCCGGGTAACGTCAGGCTTCGATCGAATAACGCAGCTTGCGCAGTGGCAGGCCGAGATAGTACTTCCTGAAATATTCAAACCTGGCAGCGAAAGAAAAACTGTAGGACGGCTCCGCCGGCACATACCAGCTGTTCAGCCCTGTCCGCATGAGCAGGCGGTAATTGTTCTGGCGCATGAGGCTGTGCTTCAACAGATGCGTCACGTGGTCTTCAATCAACACCAGCTTTGGTTTCCAGCTTGCAAAGCTGAAGCCCGACAGCGCCACCAGTTCATGGCCCTCGATGTCTATCGACAGCAGATCGAAGCCTGGCTGCACGCGATGGGTTTCGAGCATGTGATCCAGCGTGTCGCACTGGACAGCGACAGTGGAGCGCACCACGGCGCCCAGTGCGATGGGCCTGTCCTCAAGCGTCGAATGCGGGCCGGCGCGGTTGAGCTGCAACTGCTTGCCGGCGTTTTCAGGACTTGAGCAGGCCATCTCGACGACGGTACCGGTGCGCGTCTTGCGCAGCAGCTCGCAGCAGTCGGGATCAGGCTCGACCAGCAGGCCCGTCCAGCCCAGCGCTTCGAGATGCTGCGATTGCGAATCGAGCACCGGGTCGTTGGCACCCACATCGACATAAAACCCGGGCCGCCCGCCGAAGAAAGCCTGCACCAGCGCCTTTTCAACTGCAGGCTCGTTGCTGAATTGCCGGATGTGGCGTGCGGTGAAGTCTGCTCTGCTGTTCATGTGGCCTGTTTTGCAGTTCGGGGGAAGCGCTGATTATCGGGGCTGGAGGGTCGGCTCTTACCTGTCGTCGCGGGGCCGTGAGAGGATTGCCAATTGGGGACGTGAAGACACAGCACATGCCGGCTTAGCCGGCAATAGCCTCCCGCACCGCACTGAGCTGCCGCCGGGAAACAGCCAGCAACTCGTCAATGCCGTTGAGCCGCACCGCCCATCCCTCACCCTCTTCAGGATCGAAATGCTTTTCAAGCGCACGTACTGCACGGCGCGCAATGAGGGCGTTGCGATGAATACGCATGAACTGCCTGGCGTACTTTTCTTCAAGCTCGCTGAGCGAACCATCAAGAATGTAGCTGCGCGTGGCGGTACGAACGGTGATGTATTTGAGTTCGGCCTTGAGGTAGAGCACCTCGGCCAGCGGGACACGTTCGGTACGTCCCCTGTCCTGGATGACCAGGGTTTCTTCAGGCTGATCGTTCTGCGTTACACGTGCGGGCTGCTTTGCGCGTTCAACCTTGAACAGCGCCTGCTGCAGGCGTTCCAGCCGCACGGGTTTGGTCAGGTAATCCAGCGCTTCAAGCTCGAAGGCCTGCACTGCATGCTCGGCGTGCGCTGTAACAAACACCACGGCGGGTGGCTGGGGCAGCGCCGCAATATTGCGTGCCAGCATCAGTCCGTCTGCCCCCGGCATGTGGATGTCCAGCAGCACCACGTCAAAAGTGTCGCGCTGCAGCGCAGTCATGGCTTGCACGGCGTTGGACGCTTCTGCCTGGACGTCTGCAGCCGGTTGCGTGCAATCACCCAGCAAGGTGCGCAGACGGGCACGGGCCAGGCTTTCATCATCCACCACAAGTACCCTGAGTTTCATGCGGGAATCTCCATGCGGACCTGGAAGACGCCGTCCCTGAAAACCGTCTGGAACCTCGCCTGCACATCGTGCAGCAGCAACAGGCGGTCGCGCACATTGGCCAGCGCCAGGCCGTGGCCGCGTTCGCCCACGCCCGACGGTGAGGAGTTGGTGACCTTGATGACCACCGTACCGGCGCGGCGTACCGTCGATATCTTGACCTGCGCCCCCGTGGCGCTGGGTTCCACGCCGTGGCGTATGGCGTTCTCGACCAGCGGCTGCAGCAGCAGGGGCGGCAGTCGCGCTTCACTGGCCAGGGGGTCGAGGGTCCACTCGACACGCAGCCGGTCTCCGAAACGGATTTCCTCAATCGCCAGGTAGCGCCGTGCCAGTGTGATCTCCTGGCCCAGCGTGACCGACTCGGCAGGACCAGCGAGAGCGCTGCGAAAGAGTTCGCTCAGGTCTTCAAGTATGGCCTCCGCCTTGAGCGGCTCGGCACGCACCAGCGCGATGGCGCTGTTGAGGGTGTTGAACAAGAAGTGCGGGCGAATGCGGGACTGCAGCTCGGCCAGCCTGGCCGTGGTTTCGGCGGGCAGGCGCGCCCGGGCACGCCAGAACAGCCCTGCCATCAGCACCGCGGACATCAGTGCGCCCGAAGCAGCACTGGCCCACCAGAGCGCAGGCTGGAGCAGGCCCATCCAGTACAGGAGGCCGCAGCCGTAAAGCCCGGCAAGGCTGCCAAGCACTATGCCGGCCAGCCACTGGGCGCGGGTGCGCAAGCTGTTGAGGTATTTTTTGAGGCCGCAGGCCACAATCAGCCAGGCCAGTGTGGCTGGCAAAAAACCGCCCGTAAGAATGGCAAAGCGCAGCAGCCAGTCCGCAGGCCTGGCCGTCCCGAACATGGCACCGACAGCCACTACAGCCTCGACAAACAGCACAGCACGCAGCACAACGCCCACATGGCAGGCGTCGAACATGCCCGGCCGCACGGGCACTGCGATCGCAGAATCATGCGCGCCAGGCACAAAGCTGCCCAGGAGCGTGGACTCTGCAAAGTGGCCGGAATGGCCTGAATCGGGCTGCAGCGGCATGTAGGTGGTGAAGGGGTGACAGCCCCAGATAAAATCAGGCCTCAAGTATTGCACTGGTCGTGACCCCGCGGACAGGGGTCAGGCCCTTTTAAGCCGCGCCCAGCCTGATTTGTGGTGAAAACAGGGCTCACGTGCCCCCACAAGACCTTGCAGTCGCCCGGAACCAAAGAAAGCCTCCCGTGAACCAACTCGATAAAAAGTCCCAAGCCTGGTCGGCCCTGTTCTCCGAGCCCATGAGTGACCTGGTCAAGCGCTACACGTCCAGCGTGTTTTTCGACAAGCGCCTGTGGCAGGCCGACATTGCCGGTTCACTGGCCCATGCAGACATGCTGGCGGCGCAGAAAATCATTGGCGCTGCAGACCATGAGTCCATCAAAAAAGGCATGGCCCAGATCACGGCAGAAATCGGGTCCGGTGCGTTCGAATGGAAGCTGGACCTCGAAGACGTGCACCTGAACATCGAGGCGCGGCTGACGCAGATCGTCGGTGACGCGGGCAAGCGCCTGCACACCGGCCGCTCCAGGAACGACCAGGTCGCGACCGACGTGCGCCTGTGGCTGCGCGGCGAGATTGATGTGATCAGCGACCTGCTGGTTGACCTGCAAAAAGCGCTGGTGGATATTGCCGACAAAAACATCGAGGTCATCCTGCCCGGCTTTACACACCTGCAGGTGGCTCAACCCGTGAGTTTTGGCCACCACATGCTGGCCTATGTCGAGATGTTCAGCCGCGATGCCGAGCGCATGCTTGAAATCCGCAAACGCGTGAACCGCCTGCCGCTGGGCGCTGCGGCGCTCGCCGGTACCAGCTACCCGCTGGACCGCGAGCGGGTAGCCAAAACACTCGGGATGGACGGCGTGTGCCAGAACAGCCTGGACGCCGTCAGCGACCGCGACTTTGCAATTGAATTCACCGCCGCCGCCACACTCGCCATGGTGCACATCAGCCGCATGAGCGAAGAGCTGATTTTGTGGATGAGCCAGAACTTCGGCTTCATCAACATCGCCGACCGCTTCACGACCGGCTCGTCCATCATGCCGCAGAAGAAAAATCCGGATGTGCCTGAACTCGCACGCGGCAAGACCGGCCGTGTGGTCGGCCACCTGATGGGCCTGATCACGCTGATGAAGGGCCAGCCGCTGGCCTACAACAAGGACAACCAGGAAGACAAGGAGCCGCTGTTCGACACCGTCGACACCGTCGTCGACACGCTGCGCATCTTCGCCGACATGGCCGGCGGCATCAGCGTCAAGCCGGACGCCATGCGCGCCGCCGCCCTGCAGGGCTACGCCACCGCCACCGACCTGGCCGACTACCTGGTCAAGAAGGGCCTGCCCTTCCGCGATGCACATGAGATCGTCGCGCACGCCGTGAAGGCGGCCACCTCGCATGCGGTCGATTTGTCTGAACTGCCCCTAACGGTGCTGCAGGAGTTCAACCCGAAGATTGAAAAAGACGTGTACGACGTGCTCAGCCTGCGCGGCTCACTGAATGCCCGCAACACGCTGGGCGGCACCGCCCCTGCGCAGGTGCGCGCGCAGATTGAACGGCATCGCGCGCGCCTGGGTTAAGCCGGGCTAGTTTTTGCGCCCGATCACCTCGTGCCCCGCCTGCGCTGACAGCCTCAGGTAGGGCAACAGGCTGAGCACGCCGATGATGCAAATGCCCATAAACGCAATGCGGAAATCGATCACGCCGAGTGCAGCCCCGCCGTGAAAGGCCTGCGCGCCTGCCAGCAACAGCGCAGACATCGTGATGCCCAGCGTCTGGCCCAGTGACTGTGAAATCGATGTGAGGGTGGCTGCATGGGCGCGCTCTGCGTTGCTCACATCCACAAAGGCCAGCGTGTTGATGGCCGTGAACAGCATGGATCGCACACCGCCTGCCAGCACCAGCACCGCCACGGTCAACACAAGCGGTGTCTGCGGTGTGAGAAAGCCGATCGCGGCAATCAGCAGCATGGCCATCATCCCGTCGACCAGCAACACCTGTTTGAACCCAAAGCGCCGGAGCATGGGGCTGGTGATGGACTTCATCACCAGGTTGCCCAGAAAGTAGGGCAGCATCATGGCACCGGCTGCAGCCGCACTCAGGCCGAAACCCAGCTGCAGCCCCAGCGGCAACAGGTAAGGCGTGGCGTGCAGGCAGGCCGCTGAATAAATGCCTGCCGATGCGGTGGCCAGCCTGAAGGTGTCTGCCTTGAGCGGTGCCAGGCTGATGACCGGGTGCGCGGCGCGCTTGAGGTGCCTGAAGGCCAGCGACAAAAGAACAGCACCCACCGCCACCAGCCCCAGGGCCAGCGGCCACTGGCCTTTTTCAGACGCGGCAATCACCGTCATCTCCAGCCCGCCGAACAGCGCAGCCAGGCCGATGGCTGTCATCGCAGCACCCGGCCAGTCCATGGGCAGGCGTTCTGCCTCGCCGTCTTTGGGAACAAACCTGAAAGTCAGGCCCAGGGCGAACAGCCCCAGCGGCACATTGATCAGAAAGTTCCAGCGCCACGATGCATAGGTGGTGATCAGTCCGCCTATGGGTGGCCCGAGCACGGGTGCCAGCAGTGCAGGCCATACCAGCATGGAGGTGATGTTCAGCAAATCAGACTTGGGCGCATCGCGTATTGCAAGCGTTCGGCCCACAGTGAACATCAGTCCGCCGGCCGCGCCCTGCACCACACGCGCGGCAATCAGCTGCCACAGCGCCATCGATGCGCCGCAGGCCGCCGACGACAGCATGAACAGCGCAATCGCCGCCAGGTACACGCGGCGTGCGCCGAACTTGCCGCACAGCCAGCCGGACAGCGGCATGGCCACAACGGAGGCCAGCAGATAGCCGGTGATGGTGGGGCTGAGCGCAAGCGGCTGCACGCCCATGCTGAGCGCCACCTGCGGCAGCGAGGTGTTGAGGATAGAGCTGTCGAGCAGCAGCAGGAAGAACACCCCGGCGACGGTCAACACCGCAGCGCGGGAACTGCTGGATCTGGGTGGGGGCGCACCCGCTTCGGAAATGGTCATTCCCTGATCTTAGAGGGTGCTGTACGGCCGTGCAGCGGCCTCAGCCTGACCTAAGATTTGGGCGGCATACTCGGGGTATCAAAGGACTGCAGATGCGCTTGTTGCTGGTTGAAGACGACGCCATGATCGGTGAGACAGTGCTCAATGTGCTGCGCAAAGAGCACTACGCCGTGGACTGGGTGCGTGACGGCAGCATGGCCGACCAGGCCCTGCGCACCGCTGAATACGACCTTGTGCTGCTGGACCTGGGCCTGCCCAAACGCGACGGCCTCGATGTGCTGCGCGCCCTGCGCAGCCGGCGTAGCACCGTGCCAGTTCTGGTGGCCACCGCGCGTGACAGCATCACCGACCGCATTGCCGGGCTGGACGCGGGCGCCGACGACTATGTCGTCAAACCCTATGACACTGACGAGCTGCTCGCCCGCATACGCGCCCTGCTGCGCCGCAGTGCCGGCCGCGCCGAACCGGCGTTTGAACACAGGGGCGTGAGCCTGAATCCCGCCACGCGCGAAGCATCCGTCAACGGCCAGCCGGTGTCGCTCTCGGCACGCGAATGGGCCGTGCTGGAGCCACTGATTGCGCGGCCGGGCGCGGTGTTGTCGCGCACCCAGCTGGAAGAAAAACTCTTCAGCTGGAAAGACGATGTCAGCAGCAACGCGGTCGAGGTCTACATCCACGGCGTGCGCAAAAAGCTGGGCAATGACTTCATCCAGACCGTGCGCGGACTGGGCTATCTGGTGCCGAAAGAATGAATACGACCCACTCCCTGAGGAAAAGACTGGTCTGGTTCATCCTGATCGCCATTTTGCTGGCCGCCGTGCTGCAGGCCATCACAGCCTACCGCGGCGCACTGCAGCAGGCCGACGCGATGTTTGACGACCACCTGCAGCAGGTCGCGCGATCCATGCGCAGCGGCGCGCCCCTGGGCGGCGCTTTTGAAGAAGGTACTGACGGCAATGGCTTTGATTTGTACGTGCAGATCTGGGGGCCTGATGGCACGCAGCTCTTTCGTTCGTCGCGCTCGGCCCTGCCGCCGCGCGCGGTACTGGGCTTTTCAGATGTCGAAGCCAACGGCAACCGCTACCGCGTGTACTCTCTGCAGACGCCCCTTCAAACAGTGCAGATCGCGCAGGATTTGAGCGCCAGAACCGCGCGCGCACGGGCGCTGGCCGCCAAAGCCGTGCTGCCGTTTGCGCTGCTGACCCCGTTGCTCATGCTGGCCGTGTGGTGGGTCATCAGCCGATCGCTCGCGCCCATCGAGCGCGCCCGCAAGCAGGTTGCGCAGCGTGCTGCCGATGACTTCTCACCCCTGCCCAACACCGATCTGCCGGACGAGGTCAGGCCGCTGGTCGATGAGCTCAACCTGCTCTTCGGCCGGGTGCGCGGCGCCTTCGATGCGCAGAAGAATTTTGTGGCCGATGCCGCGCATGAGCTGCGCTCACCGCTCACCGCGCTCAAGCTGCAGGCCCAGGCTTTGCGAAAGCCCGACGACGACCCGGCGGCGCGCGAAGCAGGCGTTGCCAGGCTCAACCAGGGCATAGACCGCGCCATCCGGCTGGTGGAGCAGTTGCTCGCGCTGGCGCGTGCGGAGGCGGCTGGCACGCCCGCTGGCAGCCAGGCACAGGCCGCTTTGCAGGATGTGGTCAAACTCGCCGTCGCCGACGTTCTGCCGCATGCGCAGCACAGGCAGACCGATCTTGGCGTGGCGGGCGACCTGCCTGATACGCCGGTGCAGGTCAGCGGCCAGCCAGAGGCGCTGCGCGTGCTGTTGCGCAACCTGCTGGACAACGCGGTGAAGTACACGCCCCCCGGTGGGCGCGTGGATGTATCGCTCCAGCGTGAAGGCGGTGAAGGCGGCCAGCCCCTGCTGCGCGTGGAAGACAGTGGACCCGGCATTGCCGAGGACGAGCGCGAGCGCGTGTTTGACCGCTTCTTCAGGGGCAGCCAGACGGCGGCTGCGGCACATACCGGCGAAGCTGGCGCTGCAGAAGCTGCTCAGACCACAGGCAGTGGGTTGGGCCTGGCCATCGTGCAGGCGATTGCTGCGCAGGTCGGCGCAACTCTGCAACTGGGCCG
>JAZKHN010000055.1:0-3353 GCA_040385325.1 Pseudomonadota bacterium | reverse complement strand
GACGGCAAGGGCCGCAAGATGAGCAAAAGCGAAGGCAACACTGTTGTGCCGCAAGAGGTCTCAGGCAAGCTGGGCGCGGAAATCATCCGCCTCTGGTGTGCCTCGACCGACTATTCCGGCGACCTCGGCATCGACGACAAAATTCTGGCGCGAGTAGTCGATGCCTACCGCCGCATCCGTAACACGCTACGCTTCCTGATGGCCAATGTCAGCGACTTTGACCCGGCGACGGACAGCGTGCCGTTTGAAGACCTGCTGGAGATTGACCGCTATGCGCTCAGCCGTGCGGCGCAGTTGCAGGCAGACATCCTGGCGCATTACGAGGTTTATGAATTTCACCCTGTCGTCTCCAAACTGCAGATCTATTGCAGCGAAGACCTGGGCTCCTTCTACCTCGACATCCTGAAGGATCGCCTCTATACCACAGGGCCGAAGTCGTTGGCACGCCGCAGTGCACAGACAGCGTTGCATGCCATCACCCACGCCATGCTGCGCTGGATGGCGCCCTTCCTCAGCTTCACAGCTGAGGAAGCGTGGACGGTGTTTGGGTCTTCGGATTCGATCTTTCTGGAGACCTACTCAGAACTGGGTGCACCAGATGCTGTGCTTCTGGCCAAATGGTCGCGCATCCGCGAGATCCGCGATGCGGTCAACAAGGACATCGAAGTCCTGCGCGCCGACGGCAAGGTGGGTTCATCGCTGCAGGCCGACATCGCACTGCAGGTTTCTACTGAAGACGAGGCGCTGCTGGCCAGCCTTGGCGAAGACCTGAAGTTTGTCTTCATCACTTCTGCCATCACACTGGCAGCCGGCCCCGCGTTGGCAACGACTGTTCAGGCCAGCACCAACGAAAAGTGCGAACGCTGCTGGCACTATCGTGAAGACGTCGGCAGTGATGCCGCCCATCCCACCATCTGCGGCCGCTGCACCAGCAACCTGTATGGTGCCGGTGAGGACCGCAAGTTCGCCTGAACACTATTTATATGGCTAAAACCACCTTCACCAAAAGTTCAAGCGCCATGCTGCCGTGGCTGGGTCTGGCCCTGCTGTTGCTGATTGCCGACCAGTTCACCAAGGTCCTGATCCTCGGCTATTACAAGCTCGGCGATGCAACCTACGTCACCAGCTTTTTCAACATCGTCAGGGTACACAACGCGGGCGCTGCATTTTCATTCCTCGCATCCGAGTCGGGCTGGCAGCGCTGGTTCTTCACGGCCATTGGGGTGGGCGCTGCGCTCTTCATCATCTGGATGCTGCGATCGCACGCCGGGCAAAAGCTGTTCTCGTTTGCGCTGGCCTGCATACTGGGCGGCGCCATCGGCAATGTGGTGGACCGTAGCCTGCATGGCTATGTGGTCGACTTCCTCGACTTTCACTACCGCAACTGGCACTTCCCGGCTTTCAATATTGCCGACAGCGCCATCACCATAGGTGCGGTCTGCCTTATCCTCGACGAGCTGTTGCGCGTCAGGAAAACAAAGTAATAGAGCCCCCACGCAGGTTATTGGGGTCAGACACCAATTTCACTGCGGTGCAACGCACCGCATCCGAAGGGCGAGCCAATGGCTCGGTGAATTTGGGCTCTGACCCCAAAAACCTGCTGCCCCCCGAGGGGGCGCTGCGCCTGCGGTCTGGCAGAGCCAGTCCCGCGGCCCCTGCTTGCCAGGACCCCGCTTCGTTGATCGCCATATAAGCAGATCATCTGAGCTTGTCGAGGGAGGCCCAGTGGCGAATGCCGCTGCTGGCACGCTTCTCGCAGGCGTATAGTCAAACCTGACATCCATGAAGCATTTACTGAACTTACTGGCAGCCGTTTCGCTCCTCGTATGGGGCACGCATCTTGTGCGTACAGGCATCCTGCGGGTGTTCGGTGCCAACCTGCGGCAGGTGCTGGCGACCAGCGTGGGCAACCGCTTCACAGCTGCGCTCTCGGGCATAGGCGTGACGGCACTGGTGCAGTCCAGCACGGCCACCGCCCTTATCACCTCGTCTTTCGTCGCGCAGGGCCTCATCAGCCTGCCGGCGGCGCTGGCCGTCATGCGCGGCGCAGACATAGGCACGGCACTGATAGCCGTTGTCTTTTCGTTTGATTTGTCGTGGCTGTCGCCTCTGCTGATCTTTGTCGGCGTGGTGCTTTTCATTCCGCGCCAGGCTTCAACCGTTGGGCGAATAGGCCGTATCCTGATTGGCCTGGGTCTCATGCTGCTGGCCCTTCGACTCGTCACGGTCTCGACCGAAGTACTTACGCAGTCTCCGGCCGTCAAGGCCCTGCTCGCCTCGGTCGGTACTGACCTGCTGCTGGAAATCACGCTGGGCATGGTGCTGGCCATCATCTCCTATTCAAGCCTGGCCGTCGTGCTGCTGATTGCAACGCTGGCAGCGTCCGGCGGCGTGCCGCTTGAAGTCGCCCTTGGCCTGGTGCTGGGCGCCAACCTGGGCAGTGGTGTGCTGGCGGTATTGACCACCCTGCGCTCGCCGATAGAGGCGCGTCAGGTACCTGTCGGCACGCTGGGCTTCAAACTACTCGGCGTCGTTGTCGTTGCACCTTTTATAGGCCTCTGGCTCCAGCACGTCAGGCCGCTACTGGGCGAACAGTCGGCCTCGGTGGTGGTGATGTTTCACCTGATGTTCAACGTCGTGGTCGGCGTGGTCTTCATTGGCCTGACCGACCCTTTCGCGCGCTGGACCCAAAAGCTGCTGCCCAAGCCACAAAAATCCATCGCCAGCGCACGGCCGAATCATCTTGACCCTTCTGCGCTGTCGACGCCCTCACTGGCCATCTCCAACGCCGCACGCGAGGCGCTGCACCAGGCCGATGTGGTCGAAAGCATGTTGCTGGGCATGCTGCAGGTCATACGCAAAAACGACCTGCAACTGGCCGAAGACCTGCGCAAGATGGACGACGAGGTGGACAAACTCTACTCGGCCATCAAGTACTACCTGACCAAGATCTCGCGCGAGGCGCTGGCCGAAGAAGAAAGCCGCCGCTGGACAGACATCATCAGCTTCACCATCAACATGGAGCAGATCGGTGACATCATCGAGCGCGTGCTGATCGACATTGAGGACAAGAAGATCAAACCCGGCCGCAATTTTTCGGAAGCCGGTATGGCCGAAATCTGCGAGCTGCACAGCCGCCTGCTCGACAACCTGCGCCTGTCCATGAGCGTGTTTTTAAATGGCTCGGTGCGCGACGCTCAAAAGCTGCTCGAAGAAAAAGCCCGCTTCCGCGACCTCGAACGCGCCTACGCCACCAGCCACCTGGGCCGCTTGTCGGCCAACACGGTGCAAAGCCTGGAGACCAGCTCGCTGCACATCGACCTGATCAGCGACCTCAAACGCATCAACTCGCA
>JAZKHN010000054.1:0-3130 GCA_040385325.1 Pseudomonadota bacterium | reverse complement strand
GCCACGCGCACGGCGAGCGTGTCGCGGTGCAGATTGGGGGGCAGTTTTTTTTCTTTCATGCTGTTATCGCTACTCAAGCTTCCTGCGGGTTGGGCAGTGCCAGCCGCGACACATCCACATCACTGTCTTCACCGATTTTTTCAGCCGTGTCCGCACGCATGGAGTTCATCGCGGCGATGGTTTCTTTCGTCACGTCGCCCGTCACATAAACGCCGTCAAAGCACGAGGCATCAAAGCCATCAAGTTTTGCATTGAGCGAGCCAATCGCCCGTTTCATGCCGTCCACGTCCTGGTAAATCAGCGCGTCGCAACCAATGACCTGGCGAATTTCTTCGACCGTGCGGCCATGCGCCACCAGTTCGTCGGGCGTAGGCATGTCGATGCCATAAACATTCGGGTAACGCACAGGCGGCGCAGCGCTGGCGAGGTAAACCTTGCGCGCGCCCGCGTCGCGCGCCATCTGCACGATCTCACGGCTGGTGGTGCCGCGCACGATGGAATCATCGACCAGCAGCACATTGCGGCCCTTGAACTCGCTGGCAATCACATTGAGCTTCTGGCGCACGGACTTCTTGCGCACGCCCTGGCCGGGCATGATGAAGGTGCGGCCCACATAGCGGTTTTTGACAAACCCCTCGCGATAGGGAATGCCCAGCAGGTGCGCAAGTTGTGTGGCGCTGGGGCGGCTGGATTCGGGGATTGGAATGATCACATCGATCTCGCTGGGCGGCACAGTAGAGACCACACGCTTGGCGAGCGTTTCGCCCAGGTTCAGGCGGGCCTGATAGACAGATATGCCGTCGAGCACCGAATCAGGCCGCGCAAGATACACAAACTCGAAGATGCAGGGGTTGAGTTTGGCATTGGCCGCGCACTGCTCGGCATGCACTTTGCCTTCCATATCTACAAACACCGCTTCGCCCGGCGCAATGTCGCGCTCGAACTGGTGCGAGGTACCTTCAAGCGCCACCGATTCGCTGGCCACCATCACGGTCTTGCCGTGTTCGTTTTCGCCGTGGCCAATACACAGTGGGCGGATGCCAAACGGATCACGAAACGCCAGCAAACCATGGCCGGCAATCAGCGCCACAACCGAGTAGGAACCCTTCACGCGCTTGTGCACGCCGCGCACGGCAGCAAACACATCGACCGGTTTGAGCGGCAGGCCGCGCGTGGTTTTTTCGAGTTCATGCGCCAGCACGTTGAGCAGTACTTCAGAGTCGCTTTCGGTGTTGATGTGGCGGTGGTCAGTGGTGAAGAGCTCGGCCTTCAACTCCGCGGCATTCGTCAGGTTGCCGTTGTGCGACAGCACCAGGCCGAACGGCGCATTGACATAAAACGGCTGCGCCTCGTCTTCACTGAAGGCATTGCCGGCCGTCGGGTAACGCACCTGGCCCAGGCCTACATTGCCCGGCAGTGCGCGCATGTTGCGGGTGCGGAACACATCGCGCACCATGCCCTTGGCCTTGTGCATGTAGAACTTGCGGCCGAGCTGGGTGACGATGCCCGCCGCGTCCTGGCCCCTGTGCTGCAAAAGCAGCAGGCCGTCATAAATCAGCTGGTTGACCGGTGCCTTGCTGACAACGCCGACTATTCCGCACATGGTGTTCCGATCATTTTTAACCTGTTCAAACTAATCCAGATACTTTGCAAACTGCTCCGGCAACACCGGCTTCAGCCCCTTGAGCGCAGCGGTCAATGCCACCGCGCCTTTCGATTCCTGCCACCAGTCGCTGTTTTTCAGCGAGGTCATGTTCATCACCACCGTTGCTGCCAGCAACAAAATAATCCCGCGCACTATTCCAAATGCGGCCCCCAGCGTGCGGTCTACAGGCCGCAGGCCAATCGCCTCAACCAGTTTCTTGATCAAGAACGCCAGCAACCCCGCCGCGAATATCGCCGCAATAAACACAATCACAAAGGCCGCTGCATAACGTACCGGTTCGGATACCGACTTGATGGGCAACATGACCGACACCTGAGGCGCAAACCATTGCGCTGCGTAAAACGCTGCCGCCCAACCCAGCACCGACAACACCTCGTACACCAGACCGCGCCAGGCACCCAGCGCCATTGAAAAAACCAGCACACCCAGCAAAATCCAGTCGACGGCCGCCACGGGTGCCCGTGCTTACAAGGTCAGGATGGATGCCGGCAAATCAAGTGACTTGATCTTGCTGGCGGCCTTGTCAGCTTCGGCCTTGGTGGCGAATGGCCCCACACGCACGCGTATGCGCTTGCCTTCTTTGGTTTCTGCAACCTGGGTATAGGTTTTCAGCCCTGCTTTTTCAAGTTTGAGTCGGGCTTCGCGGGCCTTGGCTACATCGGCAAACGCGCCGACCTGCACCACCATGCGGCCCTCCGCAGCGGCACCCGGTGCGGCGGACGCGGCAGCCTGGCCTTCCAGCAAGGCCTTGGCGCGTGCGCCGTCATCAGAAGCTACGGCCGCCGGTTTCGGCTCAAGCTTGACCTCAGGCTTGGGTGCCGGTTTGACTTCTGCCTTGACTGCAGCAGGGGTAGATGCACCCGGTTTTTTATCTGAAATGATTTCTTCTTTGGCCCCCAGGCTGGAAGCGGCGGCGACCTTTTCCTGCGCGGGCGCGGGGGCAGGCGCTGCGGGCTTGACCTCTGCAACTGCGGGTGCCGGCGCAACAGGTGCAACCGGTGCTATGGCAACCGGCTCCTGCTTGCCAGCCATCACCAGCGGCTTCACGGCGTTCTTGCCGGGGATCTCAATGGGAATATCCACCGCAATCGGCCTGGGCTGGGTGTCGAACAGCAGCGGGAAACCAACCACACCTGCCAGCACCAGCACGGCTGCACCTATCAGGCGGTGTTTGGCGCGCCTGCGGATGACGTCAACACTTTCAGGTTGCGCATTGGCGGCTGCATTGGCGCTGGAAGAGCCGGCCCGGCGAAAGTTGAAAAACGACATGTGCTTAGGGGCTTTTTGGGCTTTGGGGCGGTTGAGGGTCGGCTGGCGGGGCTGGCTGCGGCTGCTTTTTGAAGCGCTTTTGGTGCTTCCTGCGGCTTCAGCCTGCAAGGTGTTTGGCCTGAAGGCGGGGTACACCGTCTTTCAGAATGCCGCCCACCGTATAGAAGGAGCCGAACACCACAATTCTATCAGCGG
>JAZKHN010000053.1:0-2233 GCA_040385325.1 Pseudomonadota bacterium | reverse complement strand
ATCTGGCCGCCCATCGTGCAGCACTTCACCGAAACCGTGGGCTGGCGGCAGACCTACCTGGGCCTGGGCATCTTCACCTTCATCACCATGACGGCACTGGCACTGATGATGCGCAGGCGCCCCCCGCTGGCGGTGGCGGCCAACGTCGGCGGGCAGTCATCCGGCATGTCAAGTGCCCGGCCTTTTGGCTTCACGCCTTCGCGTGCACAAATCCTGCTGTGCATTGCCGGTGTGGCCTGCTGTACGGCCATGGCCATGCCGCAGGTACATATCGTGTCGTATTGCACCGACCTGGGCTACGGCGCGGCGCGCGGCGCTGAAATGCTCTCGCTGATGCTGGCCTGCGGCGTGGTCAGCCGCCTGGTGTCGGGTGTCATCTGTGACCGCATAGGCGGCCTGCGCACGCTGCTGCTGGGCTCGGCGCTGCAGGGCATCGCGCTGGTGATGTTTCTGCCCTTTGACGGGCTGGTGTCGCTCTATTTGATTGCTGCGCTGTTCGGGCTGTTCCAGGGCGGCATCGTCCCGTCATACGCCATCATCGTGCGCGAATATTTTGAGCCGAAGGAAGCCGGTGCACGCGTAGGCACCGTCATCATGGCGACCATGCTGGGCATGGCGCTGGGAGGCTGGATGTCAGGCAAGGTGTTTGACCTGACGGGTTCGTATCACGCGGCGTTTATCAACGGCATTGCGTGGAACCTGCTCAACTTCAGCATTGCGTTTTTCCTGCTTTACCGGGTTCATCGCGCAAGCAAGCTGCGCACCGCTTAAGCAATGCCCGGGTCAGGCCAGCACGCGATTGAGCCAGGCCTCCATGTCGCCGATCTCCTGCGGGCAGACCGAGTGTTCCATCTGGTACTCGTGCCACTCCACGTTGTAGCCCAGGGCCTTCATGGCATCGCGTGAAGCCGTGGCACGATCAAGCGCAATGACAGGGTCGCGCGTGCCGTGCCCCATGAAGATGGGGACATCCTGGCTGGCCACGCTGCGCTCGACAACGATCTTGCTGGTCAGCGGGAGGTAACCCGACATGCACATCAGGCCGGCCAGCTTTTCAGCATGGCGCAGGCCGATCATGAGCGTCATGGCGCAGCCTTGTGAAAAGCCTCCTAGAACAATCTTGCCGGCGGGGATGCCGCGCGCTTTTTCATTGGCAATCACTTCCTCGATCGCGATGAGTGAGGTGCGCAGGCCGGCTTCGTCTTCACGCCTCACCAGGTCGGCGTTCAGGATGTCGTACCAGGCCGGCATCTGATAACCGCCGTTGATGGTCACGGGGATCACTGGCGCGTTGGGAAACAGAAAGCGCACCGGGCCGATGGCAGACAGGTCCAGCTCTTTTGCGATTGGAAGAAAGTCGCGCCCGTCAGCCCCCAGGCCGTGCATGATGATGATGGTGGCGACGGGGTTGTCACCGGTCTGGGCTTCGAGGACTTTGAGGGACATGGGAGCTCGCAAGGGTACTGGAAAGCCCGGATTTTACGGGTCCCCGTCAGGCTAGCGGTTCAGCCACGTAATGCTGAGCTGCAGCACTGTGGCAAACATCACCCACAACAGGTAAGGAATGTTCACATACGCCACCCAGCGCACGCGGTTCCAGATGGCGGTCAGGGCCCAGACCAACGTACCCAGCACCAGCAGGATATCCACCGACGCAAGCATGTTGTTCTTCAGGCCGAACTGTATGGGTGTGTAGGCGGCGTTGAAGATCAGGTTCAGAATGAAGGGCAGCAGCACCGCAAACGGCAGCCGGCGCTTGAGGGTCTGCCACAGCACATAACCAAAGCTTATCGCGATGATGATGTAGAGCACCGTCCACACCGGGCCAAAGACCGATGCGGGCGGCGCAAAAAATGGTTTGATGAGTTGCGCGTACCAGGCTGCGCTTGCTGATGCCGAAGTGCCATCCATAAAAATCCTGAGTGCTGGGTTGAGGTATGCCCGAGTTTTAGCATGACATGTAGAGACTTGCTGTGACAGGCTGCCTGTAGCCCGGTAGGACACTGCCGCAATTTCCCACGCATCCGCCGGGCACCCTGCTGCGTATAGCTGAAAGAATCTGTTTGAACGAAGTCGCCCAAGGAAACCCCATGAACAAGATCACTGCCCGTCAACCCTCTGCTTTTTTCTGGTTGAAACGTCTGGCACCTGCTGTGGCGCTGCTTTTGCTGCAGGCCTTCGCATGGCCCGCCAACGCGCAGTCACTGACATCAGCCGACGAAAAGAGCGTGCG
>JAZKHN010000052.1:0-3016 GCA_040385325.1 Pseudomonadota bacterium | reverse complement strand
TACGTTCCCAGCATGTCCAGCCGCACCGTGGTCTACAAGGGCCTGCTGCTGGCCGATCAGGTCGGTACCTATTACATGGACCTGACCGATACACGATGCGTCTCGGCCCTGGGCCTGGTGCACCAGCGCTTTTCGACCAACACCTTCCCCGAGTGGCCACTGGCCCATCCTTACCGTTATGTCGCACACAACGGCGAAATCAACACCGTCAAGGGCAACTACAACTGGATGAAGGCGCGAGAAGGCGTGATGTCTTCGCCGGTGCTGGGCACCGACCTGCAAAAGCTTTACCCCATCAGCTTTGCCGACCAGTCCGACACCGCAACTTTCGACAACTGCCTCGAGTTACTGACGATGTCGGGTTATCCGATCAGTCAGGCTGTAATGATGATGATCCCCGAGCCGTGGGAACAGCACACCACCATGGACGAGCGCCGCAAGGCCTTCTATGAATACCATGCAGCGATGCTGGAACCCTGGGACGGCCCGGCCTCCATCGTGTTCACCGACGGCCGCCAGATTGGCGCCACGCTGGACCGCAACGGCCTGCGCCCTTCGCGCTACTGCGTGACCGACGATGACCTGGTCATCATGGCATCCGAGTCCGGCGTGCTGCCGGTGCCCGAGAACAAGATCGTCCGCAAATGGCGTCTGCAACCCGGCAAGATGTTCCTCATCGACCTCGAACAGGGCCGCATGATCGACGACGAAGAGATCAAGGCGACGCTGGCGCACACCAAGCCCTACAAGCAGTGGATTGAAAACCTGCGCATCAAGCTGGACGATGTCGCTGCCAAAACCGCGGCCATCCAGCCCGCCGATTCCGGCGCTACGCTGCTCGACCGCCAGCAGGCCTTTGGCTACACCCAGGAAGACATCAAGTTCCTGATGTCCCCCATGGCTGCCAACGGCGAAGAGGCTACGGGTTCCATGGGCAACGACAGCCCACTGGCTGTGCTCTCGAACAAGAACAAGTCGCTCTACAGCTACTTCAAGCAGCTGTTTGCACAGGTGACGAATCCACCGATCGACCCGATTCGGGAAGCCATCGTGATGTCGCTGGTGTCTTTTGTCGGCCCCAAACCCAACCTGCTGGACATCAACCAGGTCAACCCACCGATGCGGCTCGAAGTGGCGCAGCCGGTGCTCAACCCTGCCGACATGCAGAAACTGCGCGACATCGAAGCCCATACGCAGGGCAAGTTCCGCAGCTACACGCTCGACATCACCTACCCGCTGGCCTGGGGCCATGAAGGCGTCGAAGCCAAGCTGGCATCCCTTTGCGCCGAAGCGGTTGACGCCATCAAGGGCGGCAACAACATCCTCATCATCAGCGACCGTGGCGTCAGCGCCACGCAGGTGGCCATCCCCGCGTTGCTTGCACTGTCGGCGATTCATCAGCACCTGGTGAAGGAAGGCCTGCGCACGACGGCCGGCCTCGTGGTTGAAACCGGCTCTGCCCGTGAAGTGCACCACTTTGCCGTGCTGGCTGGTTACGGCGCAGAAGCCGTTCACCCCTACCTGGCGATGGAAACCCTGGCCGAGCTTTCAAAAGGCCTGCCAGGCGACCTGAGCACCGACAAGGCCATCTATAACTACATCAAGGCGATTGGCAAGGGCCTGTCCAAGATCATGTCCAAGATGGGCGTGTCGACCTACATGAGCTACTGCGGCGCACAGCTGTTTGAAGCCATTGGCTTGAACCGCGACACCATCGCCAAATTCTTCACCGGCACCGCCAGCCAGGTTGAAGGCATGGGCGTGTTCGAAATTGCGCAGGAAGCCTTGCGCATGCACAACGCCGCTTTTGGCGATGACCCTGTGCTCGCCAACATGCTCGACGCCGGTGGTGAATACGCCTGGCGCGTGCGCGGTGAAAACCACATGTGGTCGCCTGACGCGATTGCCAAGCTGCAGCATTCCACACGTTCCAACAACTGGAACACGTACAAAGAGTATGCGCAACTCATCAACGACCAGAACCGCAACCACATGACCTTGCGCGGCCTGTTCGAGTTCAGGATTGACCCATCCAAAGCCATCCCGATTGATGAAGTCGAATCGGCGAAGGAAATCGTCAAGCGTTTTGCGACCGGCGCCATGTCACTGGGCTCCATCAGTACCGAGGCACATGCCACGCTGGCCGTGGCCATGAACCGCATTGGCGGCAAGAGCAACACGGGTGAAGGTGGTGAAGACCCCGCGCGCTATCGGCAGGAGCTCAAGGGCATCCCGATCAAAAAGGGCGAGACCCTCAAGAGTGTCATCGGCCCGAAACAGGTCGAGGTTGACCTGCCGCTGCTCGATGGTGATTCGCTGCGTTCACGCATCAAGCAGGTGGCATCCGGCCGCTTTGGTGTGACCGCCGAATACCTGGTGTCTGCTGACCAGATCCAGATCAAGATGGCCCAGGGCGCCAAGCCTGGTGAAGGCGGCCAGTTGCCTGGTGGCAAGGTCACCGAATACATCGGTGCGCTGCGTTATTCCGTGCCCGGCGTGGGCTTGATCTCGCCACCGCCGCACCATGACATCTATTCGATTGAAGATCTGGCCCAACTGATTCACGACCTGAAGAACGTGAACCCGCGCGCCAGCATCAGCGTCAAGCTGGTCAGCGAAGTCGGTGTAGGTACGATTGCAGCCGGTGTGGCCAAGGCCAAGGCTGACCATGTCGTGATCGCCGGTCATGATGGTGGCACGGGCGCCTCGCCCTGGTCGTCCATCAAGCATGCCGGCTCGCCATGGGAAATCGGCCTGGCCGAAACCCAGCAAACACTGGTGCTCAACCGCCTGCGCGGCCGCATTCGCGTGCAGGCCGACGGCCAGATGAAGACGGGCCGTGACGTCGTCATCGGTGCACTGCTGGGCGCTGATGAGTTTGGCTTTGCCACCGCACCGCTGGTGGTTGAAGGCTGCATCATGATGCGCAAGTGCCACCTCAACACCTGCCCGGTCGGCGTCGCCACGCAAGACCCGGTGCTGCGCCAGAAATTCAGCGGCAAGCCAGAGCATGTCG
>JAZKHN010000051.1:8104-10855 GCA_040385325.1 Pseudomonadota bacterium | reverse complement strand
GAGCCCTTCGCCGCCCAGTGGGAAGAAGACGGCTGCGTGCCGCGCGACGTGTTGCGCCGCATGGGCGAGGCGGGTTTCTTCGGGCTGATGTATGACTCTGAACACGGCGGTGGCGAGGCTGACGCGCTGACCAACCTGGTCTTTGCCGAGGCGCTGTCGCAATCGACGTTTGGCGGTTTCATCATCACCGTGCTGGTGCACACCGACATGGCCAGCCCGCATCTGTTTCACGCAGGCAGCGCAGAACAAAAAGCCAAGTACCTGCCCGATGTGATTGCCGGTAAAAAGATTACGGCCGTCGGTATCACCGAGCCAGGCGCGGGTTCTGACGTGGCAGGCATACGAACCTCTGCCAAACGCGATGGCAATGAGTGGGTCATCAACGGCACCAAGATGTTTATCACCAACGGCGTGCACGCCGACCTGTACTTTGTGGCGGCCAAGACCGGGCCGGGCAAACGCGACATGTCGATGTTCATCGTTGAAAAAGGCACGCCCGGTTTTACCGTGGGCCGTGCGCTGAAGAAAACCGGCTGGCTGTCGTCAGACACGGCCGAGCTGATTTTTGACAACGTGCGCATCCCGGCAGGCAACCTGCTGGGCGAAGAGGGCAAGGGCTTTTATTCGGTGATGAAGAACTTCCAGACCGAGCGGATTGCTTTGGGCGCGATGGCGGTCGGACATTGCACCCGGGCGCTGGAGCTGACGCTGGACTATGTGCGCCAGCGCCAGGCCTTTGGTGCCACGCTGTGGGAGCAGCAGACCATTCGCCAGCGCATCTCCATGCTGGACGCCAAGACGCGTGCTGCGCGCCAGTTCATGTACCACTGCGCGTGGGCCGTCACGCAAAAGCGCGACATCGTGCAGGAGGTGTCCATGCTCAAGGCGCTGACAGGCGAACTGGTCAATGAGGTGCTGCTGACCTGCCAGCAGTTTCACGGCGGCATGGGCTTTATCCGCGAGACGGCGATTGAACGGCTGTGGCGTGATGCCCGCGTGCTGGGCATAGGCGGCGGTGCCACCGAAGTCATGCTTGAAGAAGTTGCCAAGCGTTATTGAGATCACGGAATTGAAATGAGTCATTTGCAAATCAATGTGGCAGGCGCGGTCGCCACCGTCACGCTCAACCGTCCTGACGTGCGCAATGCCTTCAACGACGAAGTCATTCTTGAAGTGACGGCTGCATTCAAGGATCTGGGTGCGCGCGACGACGTGCGCTGCATCGTGCTGGCCGCCAACGGCACGGCTTTCTGCGCGGGTGCAGACCTGAACTGGATGCGCAGCATGGCCGACTACACCCGCGAACAGAACCTGGCAGACGCAGGCCGCCTGGCTGAGATGATGCGCACGGTGTACGAGTGCCCCAAGCCGACGATCGCGCGCATACAGGGTGATGTGTATGCGGGCGGCACCGGTCTCGCCGCTGCGTGCGATATGGCCGTAGCCGTGGATACAGCCGGTTTTTGCCTGAGCGAAGTCAAGCTGGGCTTGCTGCCATCGACCATCAGTCCGTATGTGATTCGTGCCATGGGCGCACGCGCTGCGCACCGCTACTTTTTAACTGCAGAGAGGTTCACTGCAGCCGAGGCCTTGCGCATTGGGTTTGTGCATGAAGTGGTATCGGCCGATCAGCTCGACGGCAAGGTGGCTGAACTGGCGCAGGCACTGGTCAACGCAGGCCCTGCCGCGGTCAAGGCCTGCAAAAAACTGGTGCAGGACGTGGCGGGTTACGACATCACGCCTGAACTCGTGGCGATGACTGTTGAGAGTATTGCGAATGTGCGCGTGAGCCCTGAAGGTCGGGAAGGACTTCAATCTTTTCTGAATAAACGCAAGCCGAACTGGTTGCTAAACAGCTAGAAATTCATGAACAGCCTGGATACCGCTCAACTGATTGCACTCGCCGGCGCGCTCGGCTGGGCGAGCGGAATCCGTCTGTACCTGGTCGTCATGCTCACGGGGCTGGCAGGTTTTATGGGCTGGGTGCAGCTGCCGCAAGGCTTGCACCTGCTGGCCAATCCGGTGGTGCTGGGCGTCAGCGGCTTCATGGTGTTCATCGAGTTTTTTGCAGACAAGATACCGGGCCTCGATTCGCTGTGGGACGTGGTGCACGGCGTGATCCGCATACCTGCTGGTGCAGCGCTGGCTGCAGGCGTTTTTGGCGCTGACAATGGGGTCATGGGCCTGGTCGCCGCGCTGATGGGCGGCACGCTGGCCGCTACCAGTTTTGCAGCCAAGGCCACGTCGCGCGCTGCCATCAACACCTCGCCAGAACCGTTCAGCAACATAGGTGCCTCGCTGCTGGAAGACGGCCTCGTACCGCTGGGCCTGTGGATGGCGATTGCGCACCCGATTGTTTTTGTCGTGCTGCTGGCTCTGGTGCTGGTGCTCAGCATCTGGCTGATTCGTGTTTGCTGGCGGTTTTTGCGCCAGCTGTTTTCACGCGTGGCCCGCATCTTCAGCGGCAGGCCAGACCCCGGCACAAGCAATGCCCTGACCCTGAAGTCACCTTTTTCAAAGACGGACAAACATGTTTAAAAAAATACTCATTGCCAATAGAGGCGAGATAGCGTGCCGTGTGGCAGCGACCGCCAGGCGCATGGCCATCAAGACGGTGGCCGTTTATTCAGATGCGGACGCCAGCGCCAAACATGTGGGCTATTGCGACGAGGCCATCTACATCGGCGGCAGCGCGCCTAAAGACAGCTACCTGCGCTGGGAGCGCATCATTGAAGCGGCCAAAGCCACGGG
>JAZKHN010000051.1:0-8004 GCA_040385325.1 Pseudomonadota bacterium | reverse complement strand
ATCGAGATACAGGTGTTTGGCGACACGCACGGCAACTATGTGTATTTGTTCGAGCGTGACTGTTCGGTGCAGCGCCGCCACCAGAAGGTGCTTGAAGAGGCCCCCGCGCCCGGCATGAGTGAAGCGATGCGCAAGGAGATGGGCGAAGCCGCAGTGGCCGCCGCACGGGCAGTGAATTATGTGGGGGCAGGCACGGTGGAGTTCATCGTTGAGCAGCGCGCAGACGGAACCATGAAGTTCTATTTTATGGAGATGAACACGCGCCTGCAGGTCGAGCACCCGGTAACAGAAGCGATTACCGGGCTGGACCTGGTTGAATGGCAATTGCTGGTGGCTGCTGGTGGCCGGCTGCCGCTGGCGCAAAGCGAGCTGCGGATCAACGGCCATGCGATCGAGGCGCGTATCTGTGCCGAAACACCCGACAACAATTTCCTGCCGGCGACCGGGAGCCTGTTTGTGTACGACAAACCGGCCTGCACCAGTTTTGAAAGAAGCAGCGTGCGGGTAGATGACGGCGTGCGGCAGGGCGATGCCATATCGCCGTTTTATGACTCCATGGTGGCCAAGCTCATCGTGCATGGCAAGACGCGCGAAGAAGCGCTGGCCCGGCTGGATGAGGCGCTGGCGCAAACACGCATCGTGGGCCTTGGCACCAATGTGCAGTTCTTGCGCTACGTGGTGCGCAGCCCGTCGTTTGCGAATGCCAATCTTGATACGGCGCTTATCCCGCGTGAAACCGCTGTGTTGTTCAATCAAGAGCCGGTCGGTCTGGCGATGGCTGCGGCCAGTGCCGTCGCGCAGACGTTACTGGATGAGAAAGTGCTGGAAGGCAACGACCCTTTCAGCCGCCGCGATGGCTGGCGCTCACATGGCGTAAATGTGCGCCGCTTCGAGTTTGAGTTTCATGGCGAGGCGACAAAGGCTGAGCTGACCTACCTGCATGACGGTGCATTGAGCTTCCGGGTGGGCGAGGCTGCTGGTCTGCTGGTCTTTACAAAAGCTGCAAAGGGCGTGGATGTTCAGTTCGCTGGGCAGCGCATAACGGCCACTGTCTATCGCCAGGGTGAAGTCGCTCATGTGTTTGCATCTGTGGGCGCCACGCAGATCACGGTGATCGACATGCTGGCGCACGCCGGTCAGGGCCCGGCCGAGGGCGGCCGCCTGACTGCGCCCATGCCGGGCAAGGTGGTGTCTTTTGGCGTGAAGGCGGGTGACAAGGTCAGCAAGGGCCAGCCGCTGGCGGTGATGGAGGCCATGAAGATGGAGCACACAATTGCAGCGCCTGCGGACGGCGTGGTCGAAGAGTTGCTCTATGCGCCCGGTGACCAGGTGGCAGAGGGGGCCGAATTGCTCAGGATTGCGGTAGCTGCCGCCTGAAAAGGCAGAGGCCGGCTGGTCTAATACTGGGCATGCGCATTACTTTTTGTTTGACCGATACCAGGACCCCGCCCTGGCTTGAGGGTTTTCAGGCTGCTTTCCCTGACGCCGTAATCGAGCAATGGGCGCCTGGTTCCGCACTCGCTGATTACGCCGTGGTCTGGGCACCGCCGCAGCAACTGTTTGACGAGCAGAAGTCGCTGAACGGCGTCTTCAATATTGGCGCGGGCGTTGATGCGCTGGCGAAGCTGCGCATACCCGCCCATGTGCCTGTGGTGCGGCTGGACGATGCAGGCATGTCGGTCCAGATGGCCGAGTATGTGTGCCACGCCGTGATACGCCACTTCCGCGAGTTTGATGGTTATGAAGCCGATGTGGCCTCCGGCAAGTGGTCATACCGCAAGCCACGTTCGCGCAGTGACTACCCGGTTGGTGTGATGGGCCTGGGTGTGCTGGGAGAGCGTGTGAGCCGGGCTCTGACGCAGTTTGACTTTCCCGTCCTGGGTTGGAGCCGTTCTGCCAAAACCGTTGAGGGTGTCAGGTGTTTTTCGGGGGCTGATGGCCTCAACGATTTTCTTTCTGCGACGCGAATCCTGGTCTGCCTGTTGCCGCTGACGCCAGAGACTGAAAACATCATGAACAGGGACACGCTGGGGCGCTTGTTGCCCGGGGCTTATGTGGTCAATGTTGCACGCGGCGGCCATCTGGTAGATGATGACCTGATCGCATTGCTGGACAGTGGCCGTGTCGCTGGTGCCACCCTGGATGTCTTTCGCACCGAGCCGTTGCGCGCAGGGCATGCCTTCTGGAAGCACCCGAAAATAACGATCACGCCGCACACCTCTGCCCGCACGCTGCGCGACGAAAGCATTGCCCAGATTGCGGGCAAGATACGCGCCCTCGAAGGCGGCGCGGCTATTGCCAGTCTGGCAGGCGTGGTTGATCTGAAAAAAGGATACTAGCCATATGAAATACCCTTCGAAAGTAAAGCTCGTCGATGTCGGCCCACGCGATGGCCTGCAGAATGAAAAAGAGCCCGTACCTGCTGCCATCAAGATTGAACTGGTGCACCGCCTTCAGGATGCCGGCCTGACCGAAATCGAAGTCACCAGCTTTGTGTCGCCCAAGTGGGTGCCGCAGATGGCAGATGGGGCTGAGGTGATGGCGGGCATTCACCGCAAGCCGGGTGTGCGTTACTCGGTGCTGACGCCCAATATGAAAGGCTTTGAGGCATCGCTGCCGTCAAGGCCGGACGAGATCGTGGTGTTTGCGTCTGCCAGCGAAGCTTTCAGCCAGCGGAACATCAATTGCTCGATTGAAGAAAGCATCGAACGTTTTCGCCCGGTGGTCGCTGCAGCGAAAGAAAAAGGCATCTATGTGCGTGGTGCAATCTCGTGCACTGTGGGTTGCCCGTATGAGGGTGACGTGGCACCGGAGCGGGTTGAGATGGTTGCGCGGCTGATGAAAGACATCGGCGTGCAGCACATGGGTGTGGCCGACACGATTGGCGTGGGCACGCCGGTCAAGGTGGAGCGCGCCATGGAGGCCACGCTCAGGCATTACGACGCGGACCATATTTCCGGCCACTTCCATGACACCTACGGCCAGGCGTTGGGCAACACGCTTGCTGCGCTCGACATGGGCATCTGGAATTTCGACACCTCGTCGGCCGGACTTGGCGGCTGCCCATACGCCAAAGGTGCGACCGGCAATGTGGCCACTGAAGATGTCGTCTATATGCTGCAGGGCATGGGCATAGACACAGGCATCGATCTCGACAAACTGATAGATGCCGGCAAGTTCATCAGTGACTTCCTGGGCCGCAAGCCGAATTCGCGTGCTGCGACCGCCTTGTTGAACAAGCGAAACGACTGATGTGCGGATCTGAACTGGTGTCCTTGCCCGACGGTGTGCAGCGCGTTGCGGCATTGCTTGAGAGTAAGGGGCATCTGCACACTCCCATCATGCTGGATGACGCGGCACGCACGGCCCCGCAGGCGGCCGATGCGCTGGGCATTTCTGTCGGGCAGATCGCCAAGAGCATTGTGTTCAGACGCCGCTCGGATGATGTGGCCGTGCTGGTCATCACATCGGGTGACCAGCGCGTAGACGAAAAGAAGGTTGAGGCTCTGGTTTGCCCCGATGGCAAGCGTCTGGGTCGTGCTGATGCGGAGTTTGTCAAAAGCCGTACCGGCTTCTCCATAGGTGGTGTGTCGCCGCTTGCACACGTGACAACAACAGTGGTGCTGATTGATCGGTCGCTGTTTCGCTTTGATGAAATCTGGGCTGCGGCTGGACATCCGCATTCAGTCTTTCGTTTGTCGCCGCAGGACCTGGAACGGTTGACGGGCGCGCCGGTTGGTGACTTTGCAGTGGACACCGACGAAGAAAAACTTGCGCTGCAACGCGCCATCACGCTGGTCACGATGCGGGCAGACACAGTGGGCGCAAATTCCGAAGTCCCTTCCCCGTGCATTTCCGTCTGCCGCATGAGTACCGTGACGGACATGTGCATGGGCTGCTTTCGCACGCGCAACGAGATTGCCGGCTGGAGCGGTGCCGGTGACGACGGCAAGCGCGCCATCTGGTCGCTGATACGCCAGCGCATGGCTGCATTGCAATCCTCCTGATCACCTCGCGACATTGAAGAAGCCCGCTCATGAAACACATCACGTTTTACCTGGACTTCATTTCACCGTATGCCTATCTGGCGTTTGAGCACATGCCAGAGGTGATGGCTGGCGTGAGCCACAGCGTGAGCTACAAACCGGTGCTGTTTGCCGGCATGCTCAAGCATTACGGGCAACTTGGGCCGGCAGAGATAGCGCCCAAGCGGGACTGGACTTACCGTCAGGTGCTCTGGCTCGCGCACAGCAAGGCGATTGATTTGAAGATGCCATTAGCGCATCCGTTCAACCCGCTGGCACTGTTGCGATTGGCTGCTGCATGTTCTTCACCCGCAGAAGCGGGCACACCCAACCGATATGTGTGCGAAACAATCTTTCGGCATGTGTGGCAGGGCGGTGCAGATGCTGCCGATGAGAAGCGGTTTGTAACCCTGTCGCAGCAGCTGTCATCGCAGGTCAATGCGCAGGCCGAAGAGGCCAAGGCACTGTTGAAAAGCAATACCGAAGAAGCCATTTCAAAAAATGTTTTTGGCGTGCCCGCCTTTGAAGTCGACGGCAAAATTTTCTGGGGCATGGATGCGCTGCCCATGCTGCGCGACTACCTCACGGGCAGTGAATGGTTTGCCGGAGATGCCTGGGATGGTGTGCGTAAGGTTGAAACGGGCATTACACGAAAGAACTAAGCGTTTTCCCGAAGAGGATTCGCATGCTGAAAAGTTCTTCAAGGGTTTCCCCTCGAGTTGTCAGCCCCGCATAAGTTTGGCGCAAGCTCCTGTTATTTTCACGTCAGAGCTGGGTCAGCCACTCTCCAAATAATCTGTGCAGCTTCCATGCCGGGAGCATTCATTATTTGGAGACACAACATATGGCTACAGCAATCGACAACAGGCCGATGTCAGCGGAGCAGAAGAAGGTCATCTTCGCTTCTTCGCTGGGCACGGTATTTGAGTGGTACGACTTCTACCTGTACGGCTCACTCGCTGCGATTATTGCCAAGCAGTTCTTCAGCGGTCTGGATGCCGGCTCTGCCTTCATCTTCGCGCTGCTGGCATTTGCCGCCGGTTTCATCGTGCGTCCCTTCGGCGCACTGGTGTTCGGCCGTTTGGGCGACATGATTGGCCGCAAGTACACCTTCCTGGTCACCATCGTGATCATGGGCCTGTCGACTTTCATCGTCGGCCTGCTGCCCAACTATGCATCGATTGGTGTTGCCGCTCCGGTGATCCTGATCGCGCTGCGCATGCTGCAGGGCCTGGCACTGGGTGGTGAGTACGGCGGTGCTGCCGTGTATGTGGCCGAACATGCGCCACAACACAAGCGCGGCGCTTACACCTCCTGGATTCAAACCACGGCAACTCTGGGCCTGTTCCTGAGCCTGATGGTGATTCTGGGTGTACGTACCGCGATTGGCGAAGCTGCTTTTGCAGACTGGGGCTGGCGCGTCCCTTTCCTGGTGTCCATCTTCCTGCTTGCCGTGTCTGTCTACATCCGTTTGTCCATGAACGAATCGCCAGCTTTCCAGAAAATGAAGGCTGAGGGCAAAACTTCCAAAGCTCCTTTGTCCGAATCTTTCGGCCAATGGAAAAACCTGAAAATCGTTATCCTGGCACTTGTCGGCCTGACCGCCGGCCAGGCCGTTGTCTGGTACTCCGGCCAGTTCTACGCGCTGTTCTTCATGACGCAAGCGCTGAAGGTTGACGGTCCTACCGCCAATATTCTGGTGGCTTACTCGCTGATTCTCGGCACCCCGTTCTTCGTGGTGTTTGGCATGCTGTCCGACAAGATTGGCCGCAAACCCATCATCATGGCCGGTTGCCTGCTGGCCGTTGTCACCTACTTCCCGGTGTTCGGCGCGCTGACCAAGGCTGCCAATCCTGACCTAGCTGCTGCACAAGCCAAGAACAAGGTCACCGTCACGGCTGACCCCAACGAGTGCTCGTTCCAGTTCAACCCTACCGGTACCGTCAAGTTCACCAGCTCATGCGACATCGCCAAGCAGGTGCTGGCTGGTGCATCGGTCAGCTATGACAACATCGCTGCGCCTGCGGGCACCATTGCGACCATCAAGATCGGTGAAACCGCCATCCCCAGCTACGCAGCCAAAGGCCTGAGCGCTGACGATGCCAAGAAGAAAGATGCCGAGTTCAAGAAGTTGGTGGCTGACGATCTGAAGGCAGCCGGCTATCCCACCAAGGCTGACCCGGCAAAAATGAACAAAGTGCTGGTCACCGCCATCCTGTTCTATCTGGTGCTGCTGGTGACCATGGTGTACGGTCCGATCGCAGCCATGCTGGTCGAACTGTTCCCAACCCGTATCCGTTACACGTCCATGAGCCTGCCCTACCACATTGGTAACGGCTGGTTCGGCGGCCTGCTGCCAACGACGGCTTTCGCCATCGTGGCGCAAACCGGCAATATGTACAACGGTCTCTGGTATCCGATCATCATTGCAGGCATGACCTTTGTGGTCGGCATGCTGTTTGTCAGGGAAACCAAAGATGTGGATATCTACGCCAACGATTAAATTTGACGAACGCGGCACCGGCCTCTGTCCGGTGCCAGTGAAAAATCAGTAAATATCAAGCCCCCGTCACATGGCGGGGGCTTTTTTCTGGAAGGAATTAGAAAATGTGGAAACTTGTTCTTGGTTTTATCGTGTTCGCAGGCCTGGCCTTGTTCATGCTCAACAAGGGTGGAGACATAGACATGGGGGGCGAGAAGCACGGCAATGCCGTGATCCATCAAGCTTTAGCCTGATACGCCGAACTGCTTTGCCTTTGCAGATTGAGGTCTTTACATATCCTTAACACTAATGCGCAGCCCCAAAAAATGGGTTAAATTGAATCAAGGACGAAAAAAACCATAACAAGCGTCGCCAAGGGCAAATGACCGCGTGCTGACAGCAGGTGCTGCGGCCGTAACAGGAGACAAGCCGATGCTTTACATCAAAACAGAATTGGGACAGGGCGCCCTTCAAAATCGTGCGCTGGCACTTACACCACGCCAGCGCTCAGCCTTCATCCTGTTTGACGGTAAACGTGATTCCGAAGAAGTCCTCAAGGCAACTGCTGGTTTGGGCGTTACGCCTGACGATGTCCGGCATCTTGTGTCACTGGGCTTGCTTGCGCTTCATTCGGTTCAACCCGCTGTGCCGGCAGCAAGCCAGTCAGCAGCAGTTGCGGCACCAGGTACCGCACCGAGAGAGACCGCGCAGCTCTCGCAGACGGCAGATGGCCAACCCACGCTGAGTGCGCAGGCCCACTATTCAAAGGCCTATCCGATCGCCATCAAGCTCACGGCCGGCCTGGGCCTGCGAGGCTTTCGGCTTAACCTGGCGGTTGAGGCCGCCGGTGATATCGACAAGCTCAAGGAGCTCGCACCCAAAATCCGGGAAGCTGTTGGCCCTGAGAAGTTTCTCGAGCTGGAGAATGCGCTTTATTACTGAGGCGCGAGTTTGAGGGGCTGTGGCCTTCGCGTAGAAGCCGCAGGTGAGATCTGGCCTCGTTGTGAGCAAATCGCCTGGCAATTGCTGGCCAAAAAGGGTTTGCGCGACAAGTAGTCCCGCGTGCTTTGAGCGCCTGGAGATCACGCCGAAACCCCTTAACCCCACACCCGACAAACCCTCCCACACTGCCTAGAATGTTTGACCTCCTCCAGGAAAGCAGTCATACATGTCCCAGGGCACCATCCGCATTCGCGGCGCGCGTCAGCACAATCTTAAAAACCTCGATCTTGATATCCGCACCGGTGAAATGACGGTGGTGACCGGACCCAGCGGCTCCGGCAAGTCGTCGCTGGTATTTGACACGCTGTTTGCCGAAGGCCAGCGCCGTTACGTGGAGACGTTTTCAGCCTATGCCCGCCAGTTCCTCGATCGCATGGACAAACCGGCTGTTGACAAGGTCGAAGGTGTGCCGCCGGCGATTGCGATTGACCAGACCAATCCGGTGCGCAGCTCGCGTTCAACCGTCGGCACCATGACCGAGCTGAACGACCACCT
>JAZKHN010000050.1:0-3840 GCA_040385325.1 Pseudomonadota bacterium | reverse complement strand
GAATGGCGGCGCAAGGGTGTGCCGATTCCTGCACTGGGTGAAGACGGGCCGCACAACCGCGTGCATCCGCATTACGGCGTGTTCTCGCCGGTGCGTGGTGAATACATAGACCTGGTCGCGCAGGCGCCTGTGCCCGAGGGGCTGGCCGACCTGACCGGCTTCGACATCGGCACCGGCACCGGCGTGCTGGCCGCGGTGCTCGCGCTGCGCAGCGGCGTGCAGCGCGTGGTGGCCACCGACCAGGACCCGCGCGCGCTGGCCTGTGCACGCGACAACCTCAAGCGCCTGGGCTTTCCGCAGATCGAGGTGCGCGAGGCCAATCTCTTCCCCGAAGGCAAGGCCCACATCATCGTCTGCAACCCGCCCTGGTTGCCGGCGCGCCCCGGCTCGCCGATCGAGCACGCCGTATATGACGAAGACAGCCGCATGCTGCTGGGCTTTCTCAACGGCCTCGCCGCGCACCTTGAGCCCAAAGGCGAGGGCTGGCTGATCCTGTCGGACATCGCCGAGCATCTGGGCCTGCGCACGCGCGACTGGTTGCTGGCTGCCATTGATGCGGCAGGCCTGAAAGTGGTTGACCGTCTCGACGCGACACCGCATCACCCCAAGGCAGCGGATGCCACTGATGCGCTGCATGCGGCACGCGCGGCCGAAGTGACATCGCTCTGGCGGCTGGCTGCCAAATAGAAAACTGACATGCAGGTGGAGCCGCGCGCAAAAGTACTGCTTGCCCCGATGGAGGGCCTGCTTGACTTTGTGCTGCGCGACATCCTGACCCGCGTCGGCGGCATTGACCGCTGCGTCTCTGAATTCATCCGCATCACCGACCAGCTGTTGCCCGAGCGCGTCTTTACCCGAATCGTGCCCGAGCTGCACAACGGCGGCCGCACCTTTGCCGGCGTGCCTGTGCGCGCGCAGCTGCTGGGCTCCGATCCTGCGTGCATGGCAGAGAACGCGGCGCGGCTGGCAGGCCTGGGCCCCGCCGGCATAGATCTCAACTTCGGCTGCCCTGCGGCGGTGGTCAATCGGCACGGCGGCGGCGCATCGATGTTGCGTGAACCCGAGAGCCTGTTCAAGGTCGTCAGCGCCGTACGGCGTGCCGTGCCTGCGCACATGCCGGTGTCGGCCAAGATGCGCCTGGGCTACAGCGACGACTCGCGTGCACTTGAATGCGCGCAGGCGATTGCCGATGGTGGCGCCGGTGAACTTGTGGTGCACGCCCGCACCAAGGCGCAGGCCTACCGCCCGCCGGCGTACTGGGAGCGTATTGCCGACATACGTATGGTGGTGAATATTCCGGTGGTGGCCAATGGCGAGATCTGGACGGTCGATGACGCGCACCGCTGCCGCGAGGTCTCGGGCTGCGACGTGTTGATGATTGGCCGTGGCGCCGTCGTCAACCCGGGCCTGGGCATGGCGATACAGGCCGACATGCGAGGTGACGCGCACACCGATGTGTCATGGCCATCGCTGTTGCCCCTGATAGCGCAGTTCTGGCACATCGTCTGCACGCGGCTCGACAGGCGCTCGCAGGCAGGCCGGCTCAAGCAGTGGCTGAATTTTCTGCGCCGGCGTTTTCCTGAAGCTGAAACCGCTTACCAGTCGCTCAAGACCATCAATGACCCGGCGCTGATCGACGAATGGCTGGCCGGCGCCATCATGCAGCCGGCTTCGCATCCGGCAGAAATACTGGTCAGCGCATAGAGACCTGTGCGCGGTACTCGGCCAGTGCGGCTTCCGCATCTTTTGCGTTTCCGCCCAGGCTTTCAAGCCAGGCTTTTTTCCTCTGGTCACCAGCCGCTGCCATGCGTGCGGTCTGTGACGGCGTCAATGTAGAGATGGGTACACCCACCGCCCGAATTTTTGCAGTGGCTTCAGCGTCACCCTGGTCCCAGGCCTGACCCGCCAGCCGTGCAAGCACCGGACCCGACACCTTCATGATGGCCATCTGGTCACGCGCGTCCAGCGTCTTCCACTTCGCTGAATTGGCAACCATGGCGAAGCCTGCCGTGTAGAAGCCGCCTGGCAATGTCACCACGCCTTTCACTGCTTCTGCCAGATTGAACGAGCCGTAGGAGTCTATGGTTGTGACGGTGGCATCTGCCTGCCCTTCAGCCAGCACCTCGGGCCTCGGTGGATGGGCGGACATGACGGGTTTGGCCCCCAGATCCAGCGCCACGGCACGGCCGCCTGCGCCACCGGCGTTGATGGTGAGTTTCGAGAAATCATCCTGCCCGGCGACTCCGTTGCGGCTGAGCAGAAGCACGCCCGGCCCGTGCGTGAACACGCCCAGCACCTGTACGACACCAAACTCGCCGGCCAGGGCGGGGTACTTCTGCACGATGCCCTGGTAGGCGAGCGAGGCTTTCTCAGAGCTCGGTGTCTGGCCTGCAAATTCGACCAGCGCATTCAGCGGCAGCTTGCGTGCCGATGCGCCGTTTGACATCAGCGACACATCAGCAGCGCCGCTGGTAATCGCATCGAGGATGGCGGGCGGTGGTGCCACCGCTGCGGGCAGAAGCTCGACCTTCACGCGTCCTTCGGTGGCCGTGCCGACGGCATCCGCCCAACCGAGCAGGATTTTTTTGGTCAGCAGGTGGTTGGGCGGGCCGAAAGGTGAGGCCTTGAGGATGGTCTGTGCCCAGCCCGCGGTGGGCAGCAGGGCAGCGCATGTGACCGCAGCGGCTGCGAGGATGTGCCGGCGGGCATTGCGCGGTGTGCCGCGTGAGGTGTTGTGATGCATGGGTTGTCTCCCGTTGTTGTTGTCGACCGGCGCGGCTTGCCTGTCATGGCCGCACCACTTTCCACCAGCAACCTGTCGGGCTGGCTGCCCGTGGCCGGATGGGTGAGCGCATGCTATCGCCCGGCAGGGCGGCAGTCCAATGGACATTGGGCATAGACTGAATGCGAATCGGAAATGGGCAACCGGATGGGGATGACCGGACACAGCTTGCTACCAGGCTTTACAAAACAGTGCCGCGCACTTGCACGCCCTACACGCGGCACGCCCAGCATGAAGGCTCACAACCAAGGAGTCATCATGAAATCAAAAGCCATTGTTTGCGCAGTTGCTGCAGCGTCACTGGGATTCGGCTCGCTGTCTTTTGCACAGGGCTATGACGGCTACCGTTCGCGTGGCGAGGCGCCACGTGTTGAACAACGCGGCCCCGGGCCGCACGGTTATGCGCCACGCGGGTTTGACCGCCGTGATGCCCGTTATGACAGGGGCTACAACGCCCGGGCACCGCAGTTTCATCGCGGCGGCTATATCCCGCATGAATATCGCGGGCGGCAGTATGTGGTCAATGACTGGCGGGCACGCCATTTGAATGCGCCGCCGCCCGGCCAGCAATGGGTTCAGGCTGGCAGTGAGTACGCTTTGATCGCTATTGCTACCGGACTGATCGCGCAACTGGTTTTGCGTTAACTGCAGAAAAGCCAGAATCAGGCCGCTGCCTTTGCATTCTTTGCTTTGGCGGTGGACTTTTTTCGTGTTGCCTTCCCTGGCGCCGAACCAGATTTCCCGAGCTCCACCCACACGGGCGCATGGTCACTGGCATGCTCTTCACCGCGAACCCAGGCATCGACGCCTGCGGACTTCAAACGCGGCGCAAGCTCTGCATTGAGCAGGATGTGGTCAATGCGCAGGCCCGAGTTCTTTTGCCAGTGCTGGCGAAAATAATCCCAGAAGGTGTAGACGCGTTCATCCGGATGCAGGTGGCGCAGGCTGTCCGTCCATCCCTGCTTCAGCAGTCTTGCATAGGCCTCGCGGCTTTCGGGTTGCAGCAGTGCGTCTTTCAGCCATGACTTCGGGTTGTAGATGTCAAAGTCGGTGGGCAC
>JAZKHN010000049.1:0-10617 GCA_040385325.1 Pseudomonadota bacterium | reverse complement strand
TGGCCGCGCGGCTTCAGGCGGGTGCCCAGCAGTTCCTCGTGCGCACTCTCCGCCTCTTCGATGATGCGCTGACAGCGCAGGAAATAGGCCTCACCCTCTTCCGTCAGCTCTACCTTCTTGGTGGACCGCTTCAGCAGCCGCAAGCCAATCTCACGCTCCAGCGCCGCCACACGCCGCGATACGGTCGACACAGGCATGTCCAGGGCTGCGGCCGCACGCGAAAACCCCTTGAGCCTGGCGACCTCCACAAACACCACCATGCCGCGCAGCGTTTCAGGGTTCATGCTGCCTCTCGTCTGACTGACAAAGCCGGGCTAAACCGGCCAGACCACGCCGTTGTCGTTCAGCAAGGCATCCAGCGGCACATCATGGGCCTCGGGCTCCATATCCGGCAACCAGCCATTCGTAAATCCAAGCCCCACAGTAAAAGGCTTGGGCTGAAGCGTAGCCAGCGTACGGTCATAAAAGCCGCCGCCATAGCCCAGCCGGTAACCGCCATGCCCGTACCCCACACAAGGCACAAACAGCAATGTCGGCACGATGACCTCGGTGTCCTTGGGCTTGGGGATGCCGTAGGCGTCTTCTTCCATCGGGCAGCCCGGGTACCAGGCATGAAAAGTCAATGTTTTGTGAACCTTGTTGACCACAGGCAGTCCAATCCGCCGGGGCTGGGGTGAATCCAGCAGCTCGCCGTCTTCCTTCCAGCGATGCAGGGCCGGCAGCGGGTCGAACTCCCCCTTGATGGGCCAATAGGCCCCAATCACTTCGTCGGGCCGGCCGACCAGCCAGATGCGCATCACACGCTGTAACAGGTCGGCGCGCTCCAGCCGGTCAGGCAGGTTCAGCCGTTCTTCTATGAGCGCTTTGCGTGTGCTTAATTTGTCCATAATGTTCGGGGTCTGATGGCCTTGTTTTTGCCAATGCGAATGGAGTGAAAATGCCGCCAATCAAGACGCACGACGACGGTCAGACTATAGTCTTACCAAGGAGTGCAACGCAGAGTGGTGGCGTTTTCACCCCATTCCCTCCGGGTTGCGGCCAAAAGGATTTGGGGCAGCGTTGCGAAGCCTTACCGGGGCTGACCCCGGTTGCATTTCGCGCCTTGCCCCAAACCCTTTTAACCAGCAACGCAATGGTAAAAATAAGGCCATCAGAACCCATGCTATCCAAATTCTTTTTCAGTGCCTTTTTTACAGGAATGATGGCCGCTACAGTCGGCATTCCCGCCAGCGCGCAAACAACTGCCACAAGCGCAGCCGACAGCGTACTGGTCGACATGAATCAGGCCTTCAAACGGGGTGACCGCCGCAAGCTGGCGCAGTTGCTGCCGCAGGCGCGCGGCCATGCACTTGAGCCCTGGGCAGCCTACTGGGAACTCAAGGCCCGACTGGGCGAAGCCAGCGCGCAGGAAGTGCAGGCCTTCCTCGCACGTTACCCCGGCACCTACCAGGAAGACCGCCTGCGCAACGACTGGCTGCTGCTGCTCGGCCAGCGGCGCGACTGGGAGAATTTTGCCGTCGAGCACCCGCAATACCGCATGGGCGACGACCGCGAAGTGCGTTGTTATGCACTGCTGATTGAAAACCTCAAGACCGGTCCGTCCTCTGGCCCGCGCATTGCAGAAGAAGTCAAAAAAAGCTGGTTCGCGCAGCGTGATGCCGATGATGGCTGCACCACCGCGGCTGCACGCCTGGTCGGTACACAGCACCTCAGCACGGCCGACGTCTGGCTCAAGGCCAGACTGGCGATGGAGGCCAACCGGCCGCGCGCTGCACGCGATGCGGTGAACATCGTCTCGCCGGAGTCGCTTGATCTGGTGACGGAACTCAACGCCAGCCCGGTGCGTTTCCTGGCGACCAAACAGATTGCGATTACAAAGGTCCGCAAGGAAATCATCCTGCTGGCGCTCATCAAGCTGGCCACCACAGATGCCGACGGCGCGGCCGGCATGATGGACAAATGGGGTCCGCAGCTGACCAGTGAAGAGCGCAACTGGGCCTGGGGCGCGATTGGCAAACAGGCATCCACCAAAATGGGCACGGTGCCTGCAAGCCAGCCACTGGCTTACTACGCCAAGGTGACCAAAGACTCCGACCTCAGCGATGACATGCTGGGCTGGAAGGCCCGCGCCGCATTGCGCGCCGGCAACCAGCCGCGCTGGCCACTGGTGCTGCAGGCCATCAACGCCATGAGCGATGAAGGTCGCAAGGACCCCACGTGGGCTTACTGGAAGGCCAGGGCACTGCTGGCCACCATGCCCGCATCGGCAACCCAACCGACCGTGATGGCCGTCACGCCCGGCGTGACCAACACCATCACCATCGCACCACAGCGTGCCGAAGCGCTGGCCTTGCTGCAATCAATAGCGTCTGTGCGCGGCTTCTATGAACAACTCGCGCTTGAAGAACTCGGCCAGAAAATCACGGTGCCTGCAAAACCGGCGGCGGTGACGGCAGAAGAAAAGGAAGCCGCACGCCTGAACGCAGGCCTGAACCGCGCGGCCTACGCGATTGCCATTGGCCTGCGGCCAGAGGGCGTGCGTGAATGGAACTACGCCACCAACCTGGCGAAAACGGGCGGCATGACAGACCGCGAGCTGCTGGCCGCTGCACAGTTTGCCTGTGACCGCCAGATCTGGGACCGCTGCATCAACACCAGTGACCGCACCAAAGCCGACATCGATTTCGACACCCGCTTTCCCATGCCCTTCCGTGAGGCCGTCGTCAGACGTTCGCAAAGCATCAACCTCGACCCCGCCTATGTCTATGGGCTGATTCGCCAGGAAAGCCGTTTTGTGATGGACGCACGCTCTGGCGTAGGAGCCTCCGGGCTCATGCAGGTCATGCCTGCCACTGCGCGTGAGACTGCACGCTATATAGGCCTCACAGGATTTACTGCGGACCAGATCAATGACCGGGATACCAATATCACGATAGGCACCGCTTATCTCAAACGGGCACTGGATGACTTTGGTGGCTCCATGTCGATGGCAGCAGCAGCCTATAACGCAGGCCCTGGCCGCCCCCGCACCTGGCGCGGCCAGCCCGGCAGCCCTACGGTAGAAACCGCAATCTGGGCTGAGAGCGTGCCTTTCTCGGAGACCCGTGACTATGTCAAGAAGGTGTTATCCAACACCACCAACTATGCGGCGATCCTGACTGGGCAACCGCAGTCATTGAAGGCCAGGCTGGGCAGCGTGGGACCGCGCGACGCGAGCCAGCCCGAGCCAGACAAAACCATCCCCTGAAAGACGGAGCGACGTGATGCAGTGGTGGCAAGAAGTAATTGACACGATTCTTGAAGAATTCTCTGACCTGACAGATGCGGCGCAGGCCACGCGCATTGTTTTGCGCCTGATGGTCGCGGCGATTCTGGGCGGCCTGCTGGGCATAGAGCGTGAACACAAGGGCAAGGCGGCCGGCGTACGTACCCATATGCTGGTCGCGATGGGATCGGCACTTTTTGTGCTGGTCTCTCAGCAGGCCGGCATCATCGCCACCGACATGAGCCGCGTGATACAGGGGCTGATCGCTGGCGTAGGTTTTCTGGGCGCAGGCACCATCCTCAAGGGCCACGCAGAAGAAAAAGTTCAGGGCCTGACCACGGCGGCAGGCATATGGATGACCGCCGCCATCGGCATGGCCGCAGGGCTGGGACTTGAAGTCACTGCGGTACTCAGCACACTCCTCGCTCTGGCCATCTTCTCCATCGTGCCCTGGATCATCCGGCGCATGGACAAGTCTGCAGATGAAAGTGGTCCTGCCGTCATCACCACGCCTGACAAACAGAATGAGCGCTGAAGGCGGTGAAATTGAAGGGCCGACCCTGTTTGGCAATGCTGGCGAATGGTCGGCCTGGCTAAAAGCCAACCATGCCAGCAGCAGCGGCATCTGGCTGCGGATTGCAAAGAAGGATGCCTGCCTGGTGTCACTCACCATTGGGCAGGCACTGGACGCTGCGCTCTGTTACGGCTGGATAGACGGCCAGCGCAAAAGCCTTGATGCAGAAAGTTATCTGCAGCGCTACACGCCGCGCGCCCGACGCAGCCCGTGGTCAAAAATCAATCGCGAGAAAGTGATGGCACTGATCGCCAGCCGGAAAATGCGTGCGCCCGGGCTCAGGGAGATAGATCGCGCGAAAGAAGACGGTCGCTGGGATGCGGCCTACGCGTCGCAGAAAAACATGGAAGTGCCTGCAGACCTGGTGGCCGCACTGGCGAATAAGCCAAAGGCCGGAAAATTCTTCGAACAGCTGGATTCAAGAAATCGTTATGCAATTTTGCTGAGACTGCACAGCGCAAAGAAGGCCGAAACCCGAGAGCGCCGCCTGCAAGGTTTTGTCGCCATGCTCGAAGTGCACGAAACCTTTTACCCGCCGGCAAAGAAAAAAGCGGCCATCAAGGCCGCCTGATCTTTTCCGGTTTCCGGGTCTCTAACGACCTATTCCCTGGTACGTTGGGAGACGAACTCGCCTTCGTAGTCCTTGGCCAGCGATATTTTTTCAGCTTCGGTCAGGACCTTGCCAGCGAGCTGGAAAACACCCTGCTCTTCATCTTTCAGGTGATGAAACACCTTGTGATGCAGCTCCTTGGCCACTGCCAGCCATGATGGTGAACTGACGTCGGTGTCTTCCAGCTTCTTGACCAGCTTGTCCATGTCATGGTGTTCAGCAATACCGTGGCGCGAAGGCTCCTGGGTCATGTCGTGTGCTATCAGGGGAACATAAAAGAAGCGCTCCTCTGCAGCGGCGTGCGCAGCCAGTTCGAGCTTGAGTTCCTTGAACAGCACGGCACGTTCCTTGCTGTCACCCGAAGTCAGGATCAATTGGTCGGCCAGCATGCGCTGGGTTTCGTGGCTTGTACGGAGGGCTTCAAAAATGTTCATGCGGTATTTTTGGTTGTAACGCCCGGTGTGTCTGTAGGAGATGGCATGTTCGGAACGACAGCCGCCACCGAAAGCTGATCCGGCTGCCCCTGCTGCCCGTCCATAAACAGAACAACAGAACATCTGCTCAAGGTGTTAAATACAGGTCTATGAAAAAAATACTCATCCTCGGCGGCACAGGTTTTATTGGCAGCCACCTGTGCGAGAAACTTGCAGAAATACCGGTCCGCACCACTGTCCTGACCCGCAGGCGAGACAAGGCAAAACATCTGCAGATGCTGCCCATGGTGGATGTCGCGGAGCTGCGCAGCTACGACGCTGCATCGCTGGCCCCGCTGCTGCAGGAACATGACGCCGTGATCAACCTCACTGGCATTCTTCATGGCAGCGAAGCGGCTTTTGACAGGGCGCACGTGCAGTTGCCACTTGAGTTGGCGCGTGCCTGCGAGGCCGTGGGCCAGCGGCGCATCATTCACCTCAGTGCCCTGGGTGCCGGTATCAATGCACCATCGATGTACCAGCGCAGCAAGGCGCGTGGTGAGGCGGTGCTGCTGGGTTCCGGCCTCGATGTCACCGTGCTGCGGCCCAGCGTGCTGTTCGGTACCGATGACAAATTTTTGAACACCTTTGCAATGCTCCAGCACTACTTCGCGGTGATTCCACTGGCTGCCAGCAAGGCGAAGTTCCAGCCGGTGTGGGTTGAAGACGTGGCGACAGCGATCGTCAAATGCCTGGATGACAAAACCACCATTGGCCAGACCTATGAGGCCTGCGGACCCGAAGTTTTCACGCTGAAGCAGCTGATGCAACTGGCAGGTCGCTACGGCGGCATCAACGGAGGCGAGGGCAGGCCGGTCATCGGGCTGCCGGACGCCCTGGGCCGCCTGCAGGCCTGGTTCATGGAACTGGCCCCGGGCGATCCCATGATGAGCCGCGACAACCTTGACACCATGAAAGAAGACAACGTCGCCAGTGGCAAGCTGCCCGGCCTGCAGGCGCTGGGCATCACGCCGACGAGCCTGGGAGCAGTGGCACCCACGTATCTGGGTGCCCAGGGCCTACGCAGCGGCCTCATGGCGAAGCGGAAAACCGCCGGAAGGTTTTGACCGCATCAATCCAGCACTGCTTTTGCATCAATCAAAAGATGCACCGGCTTTAGCATTGCTGTCCAGCTTCGAACAGGACTCCCATGCCCAAGCTCTACATCGCCAATAAAAATTACTCCTCGTGGTCCATGCGCGCATGGGTGCTGCTCACACAGGCCGGTATAACCTTCGAAGAGGTCATGGTGCCTTTCGGCGCCAATACGTTTGAAGCGGGTTCAGCCTTCAAGCAGGCCATGCTGGGCGTCAATCCTGCAGGCCAGGTACCGGTGCTGGAGGACGATGGCCTGTTCATCTGGGATACCCTGGCGATTTCAGAGTACCTGGCCGAAAAACATCCTGAGAAGCAGCTCTGGCCCAAAGATGTGAAAGCCCGCGCCCGTGCCCGCAGCATCTGCGCCGAGATGCATGCCGGCTTTGGCGCCCTGCGCAGCGCCTGCCCCATGAACATTGAGGCGGCCCTGCATGAGGTGGGTGCACTGGCCTGGCGCGACAAACCCGCCGTGCGCAACGATGTGCAGCGTCTGGTGGAGATGTGGACGCCGCTGCTGGAGCAATACCGCAATGCCCCCGGCAGCCAGCACCTGTTGTTCGGTGGGTTCTCGATTGCGGACGCCTATTTCGCCCCGGTCTGCATGCGGCTGAAAAACTACGCCCTGCCGGTGCCACCGCACATCACGGCCTACATTGAGCGGGTAGAGGCCCTCCCTGGCGTGAAAACATGGATAGAGCAGGCGCTGGCCGAGCATGATTTTGTGGAAGCCGACGAGCCATACCGGATCAGCCGCGCCACCTGAAAACATTAAAAGTTAACATGGGTATTAACATTTGAGTGTTTTTTTGCCTTCGTCGTGCTCAGGAAGCCAAAAAACTGGAAAAAAGGCTGAAAAAAGCCATTTTTTGAAGGCCAAATCGGCCTCCAAACCAATGAATACGAGCGTAAGCAGCTACTTAATTAATAGCAAATTTTGCCTGCACCTGCACCGCTAAACTGCCAGCATGCAGATATTCATGGTCGGTGGTGCGGTGCGCGATGCTTTGCTGGGCTTGCCCGTGCAGGACCACGACTGGGTGGTGGTGGGCAGCACGCCGGACAATCTCTCAGCACTCGGTTACCTGCCCGTGGGCAAGGATTTCCCGGTTTTTTTGCACCCGCAGACACGTGAGGAATACGCTCTGGCCCGCACCGAACGCAAGACGGCGCGCGGCTACCGCGGGTTTGAAGTCCATGCCTCGTCCGACGTGACACTGGAAGAAGACCTTGCCCGGCGCGACCTCACCATCAACGCCATCGCTGCGCCCGCCCGAGCCAACACGGATGCCTTCGAAGCCGACTTCGACAATCTGCAGGACCCGTTTGGTGGGCAGAAGGACCTCAAGTCCAAAACGCTGCGCCATGTGACCGATGCCTTCCGCGAAGACCCGGTGCGCATCCTTCGCGTCGCACGTTTTGCCGCCCGTTTTACCGACTTCAGCGTGGCGCCCGACACCATGCAGTTGATGCAGGACATGGTGGCCGATGGCGAGGTGGATGCACTGGTCGCAGAACGCGTCTGGCAGGAGCTGTCGCGCGGGCTGATGGAGGGCAAGCCCTCGCGCATGTTCGAGGTGCTGCGCGAATGCGGGGCGCTCAAAAAACTGCTGCCCGAGGTCGACAAACTGTGGGGCGTGCCCCAACGTGCCGAATATCACCCCGAAGTCGATACCGGCATACACCTGATGATGGTGCTGGACATGGCCGCAAAGCTCAAAGCCCCGCTGCCCGTGCGTTTTGCCTGCCTGACGCATGACCTCGGCAAAGGCACGACGCCAGCCGACGTGCTGCCCCGCCATATCGGCCATGAAGAGCGCAGCGCACGCCTGCTCAAAGGGGTGTGCGAGCGCATGCGCGTGCCGGTGGAGTGCCGCGAGATCGCCGATGTGGTGGCGCGCGAGCACGGCAACATACACCGGAGCGCAGAGTTTGGCGCAGCCGCCCTTGTGCGGCTGCTGGAGCGCTGCGACGCCTTTCGCAAGCCTCAGCGCTTTGCCGATGTGCTGCTGGCCTGTGAATGCGACGCCCGCGGGCGGCTGGGTCTTGAAGACTCGGCGTACCCGCAACGCCAGCGCCTGCTGGCAACGCTTGAAGCTGCACAGTCAGTGCCCACTCAGCAGGTGGCCGAACAGGCGCAGGCGAATGGCGAAGACGGCAAAAAGATCGGTGAGCGCATTCACGCAGCGCGCGTCGCGGCGGTGTCTGTGCAATCTGGACCCTGACGCCCGGCTTATTTCCTCAAATGCGAAACGCGCCTACACCTGTGCGCTGCGGCTTTTGCTAAGCTTTCATGCGATGACAGCGCCGACAACAACCCTTATTTCAGCCGGGCTCGAACTCCTGCATGCTGGCCCGCAACCCGCGTCAAGCCTGCCGCGCATCACCGCACAAACAGCGCTTTTCCTCGACTTTGACGGCACGCTGGTTGATATCGCCGAGCAGCCCGGGCTGGTGCAGGTATCACCCGACTTGCCCAACCTTCTGGCTGAGCTGCACACGGCTCTTGGCGGCGCACTGGCCATCGTCTCGGGCCGCAAGCTCTCGGACCTTGATCATTTTCTGGCGCCGCAGCGGCTGCCCGTGTCTGCAGAGCATGGCGCGCAATTCCGCCTCGGCGACGGCAGCCTGAGCCAGGCGGCTTCGCCCGACCTTCATGAAGTTTCGCGTGTTGCCCTTGCACTGGCCGCACAACATGCCGGCCTGGAAGTCGAACTAAAAACCACCGCCGTCTCACTGCACTACCGGCAGGCGCCACAACTTGAAGCGATATGCCTTGAGGCGATGGCAGAAGCCGTAAAACGCTCGCCGGGGCTGGAACTGTTGCAGGGCAAATGTGTGTTTGACATCAAGGCTTCCGGGGTCAGCAAGGGTTTGGCCATTGCGACTCTGATGGGCCAGCCACTTTTTGCCGGTCGCGTCCCATTGTTCGCCGGCGATGACACCACCGACGAGGCTGGCTTTGCAGCTGTACAGGGTCTGGGCGGTGAGGGCATCAAGATCGGCGTCGGCCACAGCCTGGCCGAACGCCGCTGCACGAGCCCGACAGAACTGCGCCAGTGGCTGAAGACCTCACTGCGGGACTTACAGGGAAACCTCTCATGACAACGCCTGCTCCGCTCGACAACTTCGGGCCGCCTGCCGAGCCGTCACTCGCCATGGGTGTGATCGGAAACTGTGCCTTCAGCGCCCTGATTGACAAGCGCGGGCGCATCGTCTGGTGCTGCCTGCCCCGCTTTGATGGCGACCCGGTTTTTAATGCGCTGCTTGATCCGGGCGAAAAGCCGGGCTCGCAGCCCGGTGCATTTGCCATCGAGATTGAAGACTTCCACGAAGCAAAACAGTTTTACGAGCCGAACACCGCAGTGCTGCGCACGCAGCTGTTCGACAAGGCAGGCCAGTGCGTGGAGATCACGGACTTCGCACCGCGCTTTTACAGCCGCTCGCGCTACTTCAGGCCCATCACCCTGGTGCGTCGCATACGCCCGGTACACGGCGCACCGCGCATTCGCGTGCTGCTGGATGTGCGCTACGACTGGGGCCGCGAGACGCCCGAAATCACCCGGGGCAGCAACCACATCCGTTATGTCGGCGAAGAGATGACGCTGCGGCTCAACACCGACATGTCAATTTCCTACCTGCTGGAGCAGGAGCCTTTTGTACTGACACGCGAGCACAACTTTTTGCTGGGTGCCGATGAATCGCTGGCAGGAGGCATTGCCGACACGGCCCGCCTGTTCGAGCAGGAAACGATTTCGTACTGGCGCAAATGGAGCCAGCGTCTGCACCTGCCGCTTGAATGGCAGGACGCCGTCATACGCGCAGCCATCACGCTGAAACTCTCGCTGTTTGAAGACACCGGCGCCATCGTGGCGGCCATGACCACCAGCATCCCCGAAGCACCGGGCAGCCAGCGCAACTGGGATTACCGTTACTGCTGGCTGCGCGATGCGTTTTTTGTGATCCGCGCACTCAACAGCCTGTCTGAAGTGGGCACCATGGAAGACTACCTGCGCTGGCTGTCCAACGCGGTGGTACAGGCCAAGGGCGGACACATCCAGCCGCTCTTTGGCATCGGCCTTGAGCGCGAATTGCCCGAGTCCATGATGGAACACCTGGGCGGCTACCGCGGCATGGGCCCGGTGCGCGTGGGCAACCAGGCGCAGGAGCACTTTCAGCACGACGTTTATGGCAACGTGGTGCTGGGCGCAGCACAGGCCTTTCATGACCACCGCCTGCTGCACCGGGGTGGCGCAGCAGAGTTCAAGGAACTTGAAAAGGTTGGCGAGCAGGCCGTGCTGACCTATGACAAGCCCGACGCGGGCATGTGGGAGCTGCGTACACGCGCACGCATACACACCTCCTCTGCCCTGATGTGCTGGGCAGCCTGCGACAGGCTGGCCAAGATCGCCGTGGTGCTGAAGCAGGCAGACCGCGCAGCCTACTGGCGAGGCCATGCCGACGTGATGCAGGAGCGCATCCTGCGTGAATCGTGGAGCGAAGAACGCCAGGCCTTTGCAGAAAGTTTTGGTGGCCGCGACCTGGATGCCAGCGTGCTGCTGATGATCGAGGTCGGCTTCATCGACCCCAAAGATGCGCG
>JAZKHN010000048.1:0-2362 GCA_040385325.1 Pseudomonadota bacterium | reverse complement strand
TCAGGAGCTTGGGGTAGTCGATGGCCCTGACCTCTACCTTGCCCTGCTCGACGTACACGACGCCTCTGTTGTTTGCCATGGTTGCTTGTCTCCTGTTGTTGACTGACTGAAATCGGAAAAATTTCTAGACGCTTGCTGTCGCGGTCGCTTGCCGCAGTTTGGTAATGAGGCGCCTCGCACGATTGGGCCCCGCATCCACATGGATGTCAATGTTGGCGCCCGGGCCCTGGCGAACCTGGTTGTTGTACTGCGCCTCGATGATGACCTTGTCTTCTTCAAACGTGGCTGCAGTCTGGTCTACCACCAGCGTGGTCACGTCGGCACGGTCGGGGTGCGGGTTGGTGGCAATCGTCCAGAAGTAATGTGTGGTGGTTTCGGTCTCCGGCGTCACGCCGTGAAAGCCGCGCATGTGAAAGCCGTGGCGATTCGGGTCGTCGTAAGAGCCGGTGCCGTGATCCATCGCGCCCGTCCAGATGGCGCAGTGCGAGGGGTGAAACTCGACCTCCTGCCAGCGGTCAATCTTGCCGGCGAAGGGCCAGGCTGATGCATAGGTGGGCGGCGGGTCTGACTCGGGCATGAGGCGAATCACACGCACGGTTTCTTCGGTGCTCTCGACCTTGACCGCCGCATTCATGTGCAGCGTGGGGTTGCCGCCAATCGTCTTGAGGTGCACGTAGCCGAGGTGGCTGAGGTCCAGCAGGTTGTCATGAATCAGCTGCCACGGCGCATCGTAGTGGTACACATCGCCGCCGAACTTGTAGGCGGCATCGCTATGGAATGGATAGGCCAGCGGTTCGTCGGCAGGCGCGCTGTCAGGCGCAGAACCGACCCAGACCCAGAGGATCTGGTCACGCTCGCGCAGCGGGTAAGACGTGACGCAGGCCTTGGCAGGGATTCGCTCCTGGCCTGGGATCTCGACACACTTGCCCGCCGTATCGAAGAGCAGCCCGTGATAACCGCAACGCAAACCGGCGCCTTCGATGTTGCCGCACGACAGCGGCAGGTCGCGGTGGCAGCAGCGGTCTTGCAGGGCCGCGACGCTGCCGTCCTGTGCGCGGAAGAGCACCATGGGCCGCGACAAAATTGTGCGGGCCACGGGCTTGTCTTTCAGCTCCCAGGAGAAGCCGGCGACATACCAGCGGTCCAGAGGGAACAGATTGGGTGCAAGGTCGGGTGCGCGTTTCACCTCTGCGGGTGTGACCATGTTGTTCATGTGGGGCTCCTGCTGCACTTGCAGCGTTTTCTATTACTTGACGGGGTCCTTGACGGCCTTGATCTTGTCGATCTCAATGTTGTAGAGCTGGCCGTTGCGGCGCTCGACCTTGCGGATGTAGATGTCCTGCACGATGTCGCGGGTTTGCGCATCAACGGTGATGGGGCCGCGCGGGCTTTCAAACGAGAGGCCCTTCATCGCATCGACCAGCGCCTGGCCGCTGCCCTGGCCTTTGGTTTTTTCAAGCGCCTTGTAGATCACGGCCATACCGTCGTAACCGCCCACAGCCATGAAGTTGGGACGCATGCCCTTGTTGGCGGTGTTGAAGTCGGCCACAAACTTTTTGTTGATGGCAGAGTCGTGCGCGGCCGAGTAATGGAATGACGTGACCACGCCCAGGGCTGAATCGCCCATCTCGTTGAGCTGGTCGTCATCGGTCACGCCGCCATCGCCAATCAGGCGGATGCCGGCCTTGTCAAGGCCGCGCTCGGTGAACTGCTTCATCAGCGCAGCGCCGGGGCCGGACGGCACGAACACAAACACGGCATCGGGTTTTTCATCGCGCACACGCTGCAGGAAAGGCGCGAAGTCAGGGTTGCGCATGGGCACGCGCAACTCGGCCAGAATCTTGCCGCCGGACGCGTTGACCTTCTCGGTGAAGGTCTTTTCGGCGTCAATGCCGGGCCCGAAGTCGGATACCAGCGTGACGAATTTTGTAATCTTGTTTTTGGTCGCCCACTCGGCCATGGTCGATGCGCTCTGGTACAGCGTGTAGCTGGTGCGCACAAAAAACGGTGACGTCGCCACAATGCTGGACGTGCCGGCAGCCATGATGACTGCAGGTGTTTTCGACTGCGTGGCAATCGCGCCGGCGGCAAGTGCGCTGGGCGTGAGGCCAAAGCCGGCAATGACGCTGACCTTGTCGTTGACGATGAGTTCCTGCGCCAGGCGCTTGGTGCCGTCTGGCACGCCTGCATCGTCTTTCAGAATCACCTCGACCTTGCGGCCCGCGACGGTTGAGCCGTTTTGCGCCATGTAGAGCTTGACGGCGGCGTCTATCTGCTTGCCTGTAGAGGCGAAAGGGCCCGTCATGGGCAGGATGAGGCCGATTTTGAAGGGCTCGCTCTGGGCCATGGCGCTGGTTGAAAG
>JAZKHN010000047.1:3289-10129 GCA_040385325.1 Pseudomonadota bacterium | reverse complement strand
GACATCCGCACCACGCTGCAGGCGCTGATCGCGATTTACGACAACTGCAACTCGCTGCATACCAACGCCTTCGACGAAGCCATCACCACGCCGACCGAAGAATCGGTGCGCCGAGCCATGGCCATCCAGCTCATCATCAACCGTGAATGGGGCCTGGCCAAAAACGAGAACCCGTCACAGGGCGCCTTCATCATCGAAGAGCTGACCGAGTTGCTCGAAGAAGCCGTGCTGATGGAGTTTGAACGCATCGCAGAACGCGGCGGCGTGCTGGGCGCAATGGAGACTGGCTACCAGCGCGGGCGCATCCAGGACGAGTCCATGCACTACGAGATGCTCAAGCACACCGGCGAGCTGCCCATCATCGGCGTCAACACCTTCCGCAACCCGCACGGTGACGCGGTGCAGGACAAGCTTGAACTGGCCCGCTCGACCGAAGAAGAAAAGCAGAACCAGCTCAGGCGCCTGGATGCCTTCCACGCCCTGCACGCGAAGGAATCACCCGCCATGCTCAAACGCCTGCAACAGGCGGTGATTGAAAACCTCAACGTGTTTGAGGTGCTGATGGATGCGGTGCGCGTCTGCTCGCTGGGGCAGATCACCAATGCGCTGTTCGAAGTGGGTGGACAGTACCGGCGGAATATGTGACGTTCGGGCAAGACATTTCGCGGGCAAGCCCTAACCCCGGTTTGCTGTGCCGCCCTCGGGCAATGAAGGCAGCCAGGCGTGAAGCGCACCCGTCAATGCCGCCAGTGGCGGGGCAAGTTCTTCCAGTGCCCGATCGACAGACTCACGCGACTTCTGCTCGCGCATGAGCTTCTCCACCGCTCCGGCCAGCACGGCAATGGCCTTCGCCCCTATCGTGCCGGATACACCCTTGAGCGTATGCGCTGCGCGCTGCGCCGAGGCTGCATCACCGGCATCCAGCGCAGCGCGGATACTCACAACACAGTCTTTCTGACCCGCCACATAACGGCGCAGCATGGCGACGTACAGGGGCTTTTTACCCATGGTGTTCGACAGGCCAGCCTTCACGTCAAGACCGGCAATGCCATCCGGCAGGCCGGTGTCGGGCAGCGCATCGGTTGCGGGCAGATCGGTCGCAGTAAATGTATGAACCGCGTCCGGTAATGCGCGCGGCCGAATCCATTTACGCAGCATGTCCCACAGGACTTCCGGGTCTATGGGTTTTGTCAGGAAGTCGTTCATGCCTGCATCAAGGCAGCTTTGCCGGTCTTCGGCCATGGCATTGGCCGTCATGGCCACAATCGGCAGAACATCAAGCCGCGGCAGCCGCCGTATGGCGAGAGTTGCGTCAATGCCATCCATGACCGGCATCTGCATGTCCATCAGCACCAGGTCATAGCCGGACTGCTGCACCTTGTGCAACGCCTCCTGACCGTTTTGAGCCACATCAACCACAAACCCCGCATCCTGCAGCAGTTCACAGGCGATTTGCTGGTTGATGTCGTTGTCTTCGGCCAGGAGGATGTGCGCGCCGCGCACTGCGGCCAGCTGTTCCATGCCCGCTGCCGTGCCCAATGCGCCAAACCGGCTTTCGGATCTGGTGTCAGAGCGGCTTTCCCCCAGCGCCTGCATGGTGGTGTCAAACAGCATCGAGGGGCTGACGGGCTTGACCAGAACACCGGTCAGGCCCAGCGACCCGGCCTCGTGCAGCATTTCCTCCCGGCCGTGCGCGCTCACCATCAACAAAACGGGTTGAGGCACCAGACCGAGCGCCCGTATGCGTCTGGCGGTCTCCATGCCGTCCATGCCAGGCATGCGCCAGTCGAGGTAGATCACGTCAACCGGCTCTCCATTTGCGTCTGCCGCCTGGACGGCGCGCAGCGCTTCACCACCTGATGCCACGTCACTGACCCTGAAGGTCATGGCCTCCAGCATGCCGCGCAGCACGGTGCGTGCATGAATGTTGTCGTCAACCACCATAGCCCTGCGACCACGCATGTCGGGGTTGGGCAGCAGGACCCGGCGGGGCAGCGTGCTGATGCCCAGCCTTGCCGTGAACCAGAAGGTACTGCCAGAACCGGGCACACTGGTCACGCCGACTTCGCCCCCCATCAGCCCGGCCAGGTTTTTCGAAATGGCAAGCCCCAGGCCGGTCCCGCCGAAGCGGCGCGTCGTCGAACTGTCCGCCTGCGAAAAACTCTGGAACAAGCGTGAGATCTGCTCATCGTTCAGGCCTATGCCGGTGTCGCTGACAGAAAAATGCAGCAGGACGTCCTGATCGCAGCGCTCCTTCACACGGGCGGCAATCATCACCTCCCCCTGCTCGGTGTATTTGACGGCGTTGTTGGCGTAGTTGATGAGGATCTGCCCCACGCGCAGGGAGTCTCCGATCAGCGTGCGCGGCACGTCCGCTGCGATGTTGAAGACCAGCTCCAGGCCTTTATCGCTGCATTTCTCGGCGATGAGGTTGGCGACGTTGTCGAGCACCTTGTCGAGTTCGAAATCGATGTTCTCCATGGCCAGCTTCCCGGCCTCCACCTTGGAGAAATCAAGAATGTCGTTGATGATGCCCAGAAGGTGCTGGCCCGCGCCTTGCACCTTGGTGATGTAGTCACGTTGCCGCGGCGTCAGGTCGGTCTTGAGCGCCAGGTGCGACATGCCGATGATGGCATTCATGGGCGTGCGGATTTCATGGCTCATGTTGGCCAGGAAATCAGACTTCATGCGCGTCGCATCTTCGGCCGACTCCTTCGCGCGGCGTACTGCATCCTCCTGTTCTTTCCTGTCGGTGACGTCACGGCTCACGCCCAGCAGGCCCTCCTGCTTGCCATCTTCATACCAGAGTGGTGACACCATGGTGTCGAGCAGCACGCGCCGGCCATCCGGGTAGGTCACCCAGTGCTCGGCAGATATTTTCTGCAGCGACTCCAGCGTGACCTCATCGCGGGCACGCATGGCGGCCGCCACGTCAGGCGGGAAAAGGTCTTCGCAACTCAGGCCCCGGATTTCAGCAGGGGTACGCCCGACCATGGCCGCATATGCATCATTGCAGCCCAGGTACCGCCCTTCATGATCCTTGTAGAAAATCGGGTCGGGGATGGAGCTGACCAGCGCTCGCATGGTGATGCGCTGACGGCTGATTTCGCTGGCGGCTCGTTTTTTCTCCGTGATGTCCCTGAAGGTTGCGACGTGTACGGCGCGTTCTTCATCCTGCGCCAGGAACACCGTGATTTCCACATCAATCAGGCTCGCATCACCGCGGCGAAAGCGGCTCTCCAAGTGCCGCGGTCTGGATGATTCCTCGAGGTCGACCTTGATATCCGCCACGGTTTCCGCGCTGGTATCCACGTCGAGCGTGGCCAGCTCAAGCCCGACGAATTCCTCAATCGGGTAACCCAGTTCCTCACACGCGGCCTTGTTGGCATAGACCACGCGCCGTGTCACCGGGTCCAGCCAGAACAGCGGTCCGGAGTTCTCAACCACCAGCTGGTTGAAAAGGATTTTGCGCTGGCTGCGGCTGCGCGCGGTGACATCACGGAAGTTGAACACCAGGCCCACGCGTTTGCCCTGTGCCTCTACCGGAGTGATGATGCGCTCAAAGAGGCGGCCGTCCTTCATCTCGATTTCATCGAACACCGCGCCGTCCAGTTGCGCCCACAGCTCGGTTGCCCGGGCGACAAACTGGGCACTGTCCCTGACCAGCGAGGCATGCTGCTTCATCAGGGCGATTTCCTGACCGGGTGCCATGAGTGCATCGGGCGCGGTACCCCACATTTCGGTAAAGCGCGGGTTGATGTATTTCGCGCCGCTTGCGAAGTGAACGGCCATGACGCCATCAGGCGCAGAATTCAGGGCGTTGGTCAGGAACGCTTGTGACGCTGTCAGGTGTTTGATGCGTTTTTCACGGTCGGCCAGCGCCATGGCCATGGCGCGTTCGGAAGGCGACGGCACGCCCATGAGGCGCTGCAGCAGCGGCACACGCTCAAGCTGCTTTTTCAGGGCTTGTCGCATGGCGCTTTTATGGCACCCGGTTCAGGCCAGAAGCCGGTTTGCCATCGCATGCAGTTCTGCCGCCAGTACGGCGCGGTCCGCAACCGGCCGGCCCTGCAGGTCCAGCCGGGTCGACATGCCCTGAAGCTCGCGCTGGACCAGTTTTCGTATGCCGTTGTCTGTGCCGTCCAGGCTGATGCGTACCGCATGCGCGGTGATGGGCTCTGAAAACCCTTTGGCTTCGATGGACACCGAAGTTTCCGTATCGATGTCGTTTTTAACCAGTGCATAGGTCTCACCCGAAATCAGGATTCCGCCGGGCTCGGCCGCCTGCTCCAGCCGCGCCGCAAGGTTGACCTCGGGGCCGATGATGGTGTAGTCCATGCGCAGGTCGCTGCCAAAATTGCCGACGTCGCAAAAGCCGGTGTTGATGCCAATGCGAATGCGGAACGTCTTGGCCGCCCCCGTATCGCGCCAGAGCGTCTGCAGGTCGGCCATGGCCCGCTGCATGGCAATCGCCATGCGCACGCATTGCAGCGCGTCTTCCCTGACACCACGGCTGTGCGGGTCGCCGAAAAAAATCACCATCGCATCGCCGATGAATTTATCCACCGTGCCGCCGTACTCTGCGGCAATGCGTGACATTTCAGAAAAATAGCTGTTCAGCAGCCGCGTGATGTCTTCCGGCTGCCATTTGGAAGTCGAGCCCGTGAAGTCCTTGATGTCCGAGAAAAAGACCGTGAGTTTTTTGCGTTCGGTGTGGATCTCTGCCTGCTGGGAACCGTCGAACAGCGACTGGTAAACCTGCGGTGCGAGGTAGCGCGAGAGCTTCTCAGACAGGGCCTGCAGCCGCCTGGCGTTGCCGCTGCGTTCCAGATGCGATTGCACACGCGTCAGCAGCAGCGGCGGGCTGATGGGCTTGGTGATGTAGTCAACCGCGCCCAGATCCAGCCCCAGCTGCTCTTCTTCCATGGTGCTCAGGGCGGTCAGGAAAATCACCGGAATGGTGACGGTCGGCGGGTGCTGGCGTATGCGCCTGAGCACCTCATAGCCATCCATCTCGGGCATCATGATGTCGAGCAGTATCAGGTCGGGCGGTGCCTGCGACATGATGATGGCCAGCGCCTCCTGGCCGGATGAGGCCAGCAGCAGTTCGTACTTGTCTTCAAGCAGTCCGGTCATCAGGAAGAGGTTGTCTTCGGTATCGTCGACGACCAGCACACGCAGGCGCGGCGCAACCTGGGTAATGCCTGCACCCTGGGACTGAAGCGGCGGAAATGGATTGTCTCGATTCATGGCGAACCTCTCAAAAAGGTCTGCTGACGGCCCTGAACTCAGGATTGAATCAGCTCAACTTCTTCACAACTAAATCAAAATTATTATTTTTAATTGATTTATTTGACTAAATTGATAAATATATTGTAGGGGCTATTTTTATCAAAACCAGCCCACAAGTGCCTGAAAGCTTGTAGGTGTGCAAGCGTCCCCAACGCGCCTGCAGATGTACCGCATGGCGCTGCAACAGGACTTCCCTACCCTCCAAGCCTGACGGGTCCATGACCCGAACGCGCTTCAAACCTACGCACGGAAAGCTCATCTACCCACCCGCTCCGGTCCAGGCCGGGCGCACGTTGAATCTTTGATACCGAAAGATACGCGTGACGAAAAATCTACTGGTGAACCCGACATCGAAAGCCTCATGGTGAGAGCACCGGGTCCGCGCGGTCCCTACAGGGTTCGTACAACCATCACCCGCCTGGCATTCGTACGCGAGCAGGCCCTGCTCACACAACTACAGCTTGCGCTGCTGGCAGGCGTGTCCGAACGTTCCGTACGCAAACATGAGTCGCTCGTACACCCCGGCGACGTATGGCAAGCCACGCAGAAGCGGCTTATTGGCGTATGCATCCAGGAAATCGAGCGCCAGCACATGGCCTTCAGCCTCACCACCCCCTGATCAATCCAGCAACTTCCTGTAGCCACATCCGCAAACTTGCAGTAATGAGAGGCGCATGAGGTAAAACACAGTGAGCATGACAGCCATGAAACCCGTCTCACCGCACGTCAGCGCCGGCACCTGGCTTGTGCATTGCGATGGCAGCGCTTTTCCGAACCCGGGACACATGGGACTGGGCGCAACGCTGATTGCGCCGGATGGCACTCGGCACACACTGTCGGAGCGGGCCGGCGGCAAGGGCTGCAACAACGAGGCAGAAGCACGCGCCATGATGGCAGCGCTGCAGCATGCAAAGCTGCTCGGTGCAAGGAAGCTGGAGATTCACAGCGACAGCCGTGTGGTGGTGGACCAGCTCACGGGCGACGGCGGCCGACCAATTAAAAGGCTGGATGCCCTGTTTGCTGAACTGCGGGCCCAACTGGCCGGGTTTGGCAGCAGCGCGGTCAGGTGGATTCCCCAGCACCGCAACAGCGAGGCGGATGCACTGGCGCGTGCGGCAGCAGGCCTGCCGCCCCGGGCAGGCAACGTCACCATCAAGGGCAAGGCCCGCAAAAGCCTGAACTGCACCCAGGAACAAAACGTAAAGTCAACTTTACATTCTGGAGTTTTGTGACAGAAAAACAGCGTCAAAACCGGCCACAAAGCCCTTCTGAAAGCTTTTTTGGGTGATTTTTAAGGCTAAAAAGGCCTGCAGGCCAATGAATATGTGCGCAAGGCGCTACAAATAAAATAGCAAAAAGCAGCAAAACTCCTGGCGACGTGTCAGCTGAACCACGTGTTCCCTGATGCCAGCAGCTCTGGCGCGGGGGTGCCGGGACAGCGTGGCGTCTTCGCGATTCCCCTCAAAATTTAACCCAGCCACTGATACAGCCAGCGGTTCATCACCGCCCCGCCCACCACCAGCCACGCAAACAGGATCAGCGCCAGCA
>JAZKHN010000047.1:0-3189 GCA_040385325.1 Pseudomonadota bacterium | reverse complement strand
GCGCCAGCATCATCACGCGCACCATCTTTGCAATCACCGCTGTATCCGCCGCATCGGGCGCGACCGAGCGGCCAGCCGCCACCACCTGCGCCACCTCATGCACGGTGGTGCCGATGTAGATGCCGAACTCTTCAACCCCGCCGGGGATCACGCGCCATTGCAGGTTGAGGTGATACAGCACCGGGTAAAGAAAAATCGCGATGGTGCCGAAGACCACAACGGTGGCGACCGCAACCGTGACCTGCTCGGCCCGGGCTCGCACCACAGGCTCAGCAGCCATCACCGCGGCCGCGCCGCAGATGCCGCTGCCCGCGCCTATCAGTATGGCGGTGTTGCGGTCCATGCCCAGCCACTTCACGCCGACCCAGCAGGCCAATGCAAAGGTCGAGCCCAGCACCAGCGCATCGGTGATCACGCCGCCCCAGCCAACGGTGCTGATGTCCTGCACCGTCAGGCGCAGGCCGTAGAGCACGACCCCCAGACGAAGCAATGTTCTTTTGGACACATCAACGCCCGGCCCGCAAGGCCCGGTAAAACGCGGGTACACCGTGTTGCCGACCAGCATTCCCAGCACGATGGCCATGGTCAATGCACTCATGCCATGGGTTTGCAGCCAGCTGATGCTGCCCAGCGCATGGCGGCTGCGGCAATTGCGGCGCTGACGGCAAGGCCGGGCAGCAGACGACGGAAGATGCTGGAAGAGGTTTCGTCAGGAGTCATGGCGTGGGCTCGATATGGACGGACACGCCAATCTACGTGCTGCCCGCGCCAACCGCTTACCCAAGATGACTGAGCATTCAGCCGCTTATTCCGTCAACTTGATGTCCGCGTCTTTGATGATCTTCGCGTAGCGCACCTTGTCGGCCTTGATGAGCGCCGTGAACTGCTCGGGCGTTTTGCCGCCAACTTCCGTGCCGTCCTTCACATACACATCGCGCAGCACCGGTCGGCTGATGGCTTCGGCAATCGCTTTCTGCATGGTCTGGATGACGGCGGGCGGCGTGCCTGCGGGCACGAACATGCCGTTCCAGCCTAGCGCCTCCTGGTCGGGGAAGCCCGCCTCAGTCGTCGTCGGGATTTGCGGGGCGGCGATGAGTTTGTTACTGCTGGCCACGGCGATGGCTTTCAGGCTGCCGTTGGCCAGGCTTTGCGCGACCGAACTCCAGACGCGGTAGCCGATATCCACACGGCCGGCCAGCAGGTCGACCGAATCGGCGCCCAGCGACTTGTAGGGAATCTCGCGAATGTCGACCTTCGCCGCCTGCTTCAGCCTTTCACCCGCCAGTTGCGTCAGGCTGCCGGGCCCGCCGGATGCATAGGTCAGCTTGCCCGGCTGTTTGCGCGCCAGCTCGACCAGCTCTTTCAAATTGTTGGCCGGCACCGAGGGGTGCACGACGAGGATCAGCGCCGCAGTCGTCAGGTCGCTCACCGCCACCAGTTCTTCGGTCAGGCGGCTGCCAGGTTCAGGCCTCAGCAGGTCGTTGATGGCATTGCCGATGTTGGCGTTGAGCAGGGTGTAGCCGTCAGGCGCCGACCTGGCGACCTCGCGCGCGGCCAGCACGCCGTTGGCACCGGGCCGGTTCTCGACGACGACGGGCTGCTTGAGGATGTCCGACAGCTGGGCCGCGACGCGCCGGGTCGCCACGTCGGGGGCAGAGCCCGCCTGCGTTGGCACGAGGAAGCGGATCGGCTTGTTCGGATAGGCCTGCGCCATCACCAGGACGGGCATCAAAAGAGTTGCAGCAAAGGCCAGGGTCTGGCGGCGGATTATTTTTCTCATGTCGGTCTCCTTCTTTATTTGCGTGTTACCCGCGTCGGGATGCTGTTGAGCTCTTCACAGCCGGTGGCCGTCACGATCACCGTGCCGCCGATGTTGACGCGGTGCCCATCCATGCAGGCATTGGGCTCGAACGAGAACACCATGCCCTCTTCCATCACCGTGTCGCGCTCGCGGGCGGCGGGCGCGCCCACCATCTTCACATGCAGGTTGGCGCTGGCCAGGTTGACCTTTGAACGCCCGGTCAGAAAGTGCGGCGCCACCGAATGCACCAGTGGCGTGTACGACCAGCAGCCCGAGGTCTTGAGCGGTTCTTCCATCGCCGCGAGCAGGTCGGCAAAGCTGATGCCCGGCTTCAACACCGCCAGCCCGGCGTCGTAGCAGCCGCGCGCGGCTTTCTCGCACTTCAAATTGGTCTCACTCATCGCGCCGAGCGCCACCGCCATCTGCACCTGCACCTCCTGGTTGCCGCAGGTGGGCATTAGCTCGACCTGCAGCAGATCGCCTTGTTGCAGGACGCGCGGCGGCTCGGCACGCGTCGTCCAGCGCGGCGGTCCCCATGACAGCGTGTGCGGCCCGGAGTTCATCACGATGGCCGGGTAACGCAAACCGATGCCGTGCAGCGCCATCTCGCGCATGGCTTCGGCGTAGATCACTTCTTCGCCCACGCCTTCTCCGGCTACTTCTGCGATCACGGCGCAGGCTGCTTCTGCTACCTGTGCCGCGTAACGCACCTGCGCCATTTCTTCGGCGCTCTTGGGCAGCATCATGTAGCTGAACTCGTCGGAGATGTCTTCGAACACCGCGCCGGGCAAGGCCTCGGTGAACTGCTGCCAGAAATTCGCCGGTATCGCCCCGTAGATTTCGGTCGGCGCCTGCGAGCTCAGGCCCACAACGCCCAGTCGCGATGCGGCCAGCCCCTTCTCTGAAAAAATCTGTGCGACAGAGGTGCCGCTGGTGGCGACCCGCATGTCGTCTATCCACAGCGGGTAGCCCTGGTCGCGCGACCAGCGCGCGCGCATCACGCGCAGGTTGGCCCAGGTGACGACGACCGGATCGCCCTCCAGCGGGAAGACCACGCAGCCCTCGTTGTAGTCGTCGTTGACGTAGCTCTCGTACATCTCGCGCGCCCGAAAGCTCGCGATCAGCAGGCCTTCGATGTTTTTGGCTCGCATCAGTGTGCGCAGCCGCGTCCAGCGGCGGTCGCGTTCGGCCATTGAAAGCTCCGGCGGCTGCGGCGATGCTCTTGTCATCTTGTCTCCTTTGTTGTGCTTTCAAACCATGCGGTTTGTTGCCAACCTTAAGGGAAAGGTTTGCACAGCGGCAGATGCCATTTACCCGGAGACGGATGTGTTTTGCGATTGCCTGTTGCGTCAGGTCAACGGTTTTTCAGCACAAGCCGGCGACTGTCT
>JAZKHN010000046.1:3727-14773 GCA_040385325.1 Pseudomonadota bacterium | reverse complement strand
CATCAAACCCCGGCCTGAATCCACTCCGCAGCCTTCTCGGCAATCATCAGCGTCGGCGAGTTGGTGTTGCCGCTGGTGATCAGCGGCATGACGCCGGCGTCGACCACGCGCAGGCCCTGGATGCCGCGCACGCGCAGGTGTGAATCGACCACGGCCATCGCATCGTCGTCCCTGCCCATTTTGGTTGTGCCTACCGGGTGGAAGATGGTGGTGGCGATGTCGCCGGCCAGCCGGGCCAGTTCTTCATCGGTCTGGAATTGCACGCCGGGCTTGAACTCTTCAGGTTTGTATTTCGCCAGCGCGCTCTGGCTGACGATCTTGCGTGTCACGCGCAGCGAGTCGGCGGCCACCTGGCGGTCTTCGGCGGTGCTCAGGTAGTTGGGCGCAATCGCCGGGGCGTCTTCAAAGCGCGGGCTCTTGATATGCACCGTGCCGCGGCTGGTCGGGTTCAGGTTGCAGACGCTGGCCGTGAATGCATTGAAGGCGTGCAGCGGTTCGCCAAACGCTTCAAGCGACAGCGGCTGCACGTGGTATTCGATGTTGGGGTAGGGCTGGTCGGGCGAGCTGCGCGTGAAGGCGCCCAGCTGCGAGGGCGCCATGCTCATGGGGCCGGTCTGTTTGAGGGCATATTCAAGGCCTATGCGCGCCTTGCCCCAGAGCGATGAAGCCATGGTGTTGAGCGACAGGCCCCAGCCTTTCTTGTCCTGAATCTTGTAGACCGAGCGGATCTGCAGGTGGTCCTGCAGGTTGGCGCCCACGCCGGGTAAATCCTGCACGACAGGAATGCCGTGCTGCTGCAGCAGTGCACCGGGGCCTATGCCCGAGAGCTGGAGGATTTGCGGCGAGTTGATGCTGCCCGCGCACAGGATGACTTCGCCGATCAGGCCGCGGTCCTTGCCCGAGTCGCGGGTTGAGTAGGCGGTCACACGTTCGCAGCCCGTCCAGACCTCGACACCGGTGCAGCGCTTGCTGCCGTCCGGCTGGTCTTCCACCACCAGTTTGCAGACCTGGGCGCTGTTCCACAGTTCGAAGTTGGGGCGCGCGTAGCAGGCGGGGCGCAAAAAGGCTTTCGCAGTGTTCCAGCGCCAGCCGTTTTTTTGGTTGACTTCGAAGTAACCGACGCCTTCGTTGTTGCCGCGGTTGAAGTCGTCTGTGGCCGGTATGCCGGCCTGCTGGGCCGCTTCGGCAAATGCGTCAAGAATGTCCCAGCGCAGGCGCTGTTTCTCCACGCGCCATTCGCCGCCTGCATTGCGGTGCCGCAATATCTTCTGGTAGGGCACGTTCTTGTCCTGCATCAGCGAAGGGGCGGTGCCGCGCGCGCCGTGAAAGGCGTCGGCACCCTTGTGGTGGTCTTCATGCAGCTTGAAGTGCGGCAACGCGTTCTCCCAGCGCCAGCTCAAGTCGCCGGTCAGGTGCGCCCACTCGTCGTAGTCGCGCGCCTGGCCGCGCATGTAGATCATGCCGTTGATGCTGGACGAGCCGCCGAGCGTCTTGCCGCGCGGGTAGCGCAGCGAGCGGCCGTTCAGCCCTGCATCGGGCTCGGTGTTGTAGAGCCAGTCGGTGCGCGGGTTGCCTATGCAGTAAAGGTAGCCGACGGGGATGTGTATCCAGTGGTAGTCGTCCTTGCGCCCTGCTTCTATCAGCAACACTTTTTTGGTGGCGTCCGCGCTCAGGCGGTTGGCCAGCAGGCAGCCGGCCGTGCCTGCGCCGATGATGATGTAGTCGAAGATGTGATCAGTGTCTGGCGTGGCTTGCATGGTCTTGTCTCGTGTTGTCTCGTGCCGATATCTTGCGGTCCTGCTGCGGGCCGGCAGCCGGTTCGCGCGGAAAGCATTTTGCCTGTACCGGCTAACGCGGGGCTGACCGGCATCGGGCAGGCCGGAATGCTGGCTTTCGCTCTGTGTTGTAGGACGCTGGCGCTACAGCCAAAACGCTGGCGGGGTTTATGCTTTCAGCAGTTACCATGGCAATTTTGTGTAACGCGCAGGCTCCCGGCGGGGACGGGTCAGCTCGTATCCGCCCCGCTTTTGCAGAGGTCTATGGCTACATCCACCCCCCGTATTGAACAGCAGGACACGCCCCAGGGCCCGGCCCTCATGGTTCAGGGTGCGTGGACTGCGGCCGACCTTACCGCAAGGCCGGTGTGGGCGGCGCTGACGGCGCAACTCAAGGACCTGGACAAAAGCAAATCCGGGGCTTCGTGGAACCTGTCGCAACTCGAACGACTTGACTATCTGGGCGCGCAGCTGCTGTGGAACCAGTGGGGCCGCGAATGGCCCGCGAACATCGAGCTTGAAGATGCCCAGCGGGCAGTGCTTGAAACGGTGGCGAAGTTTCCCGTCACCGACATCACGAAAAAGAAGTTCGACTGGACTGCGCCAGTGGTGGCATTGGGCGAGCGCCTGTTTTCGTTCGCCGACCACCTCAAGTCGCTTGTGCGGCTGATTGGCCAGTTGCTGCTCGACATCGTCCGCTTGATCCGTCACCCCAGCGAAGCACCGCTGCGCGATTTCTCGGGCCACCTGTACCACATAGGCGCCACAGCCCTGCCCATCACGGCGCTGGTGGGGTTTCTGATCGGCGTGGTTCTGGCCTACCTGATCTCACAGCAGCTCAGGCAATTTGGCGCCGACTCTTTCATCGTGAATATTCTTGGCATCTCGCTCATCCGCGAACTTGGTCCGGTGCTGGCCGCGATCCTGATTGCGGGCCGTTCGGGCTCGGCCATCACCGCGCAAATCGGCGTGATGCGTGTGACGGAAGAGCTCGACGCCATGCGCGTCATGGGTATTGCCAAGGGCTTTCGCCTTGTGATGCCGCGCGCTCTGGCACTGGCCATTGCCATGCCGCTGATCAGTGTGTGGACGACGATTGCCGCGCTGGTGGGCGGCATGCTCGCCGCCTGGGTTGCGATGGACATCACGCCTTCCTACTTCATCAACTCGTTGCCCGCGGCGGTAGATCTGGCCAACCTCGTACTCGCAACGTCCAAGTCGGTGGTGTTCGGTTTGCTGATTGCACTGATTGGTTGCCATTACGGCCTGCGTGTCAAGCCCAACACCGAAAGCCTGGGGCAGGGTACGACGGCATCTGTGGTCACATCAATTACGGTGGTGATTCTTGTCGATGCGTTATTTGCGGTTCTGTTCAAGAACATTGGTGTATGACTGACGCCGTCGTCGAAATCAAAAAACTCTGGACCGTTTTCAAAAACGGTGACAAGGAGTCGGTCGTCCACAAGGACCTCGACATGACGGTCGAGCGCGGTGAGGTGCTCTCGCTGGTGGGTGGTTCAGGCACCGGCAAGACCGTGCTGCTGCGCCAGATTTTGGGTCTTGAAAAGCCGACAAAGGGCGAGATCACCGTGCTGGGCCGGCCGGCTGAAGAGCTTGGCAAGCGCGGCGCGGCCACCCGCGTGGGCATGCTGTTCCAGCAGGGCGCGCTGTTCTCGGCCTTCACCGTGCTTGAGAACATTGCCTTCCCGCTGCGTGAGCTGAAAGTGCTGCCGCCTGACCTGATACGTGAAGCGGCCATGGTCAAGCTGCAGATGGTGGGCCTGGGGCCTGAAGCGGCCGACAAGATGCCGAGCGATTTGTCGGGTGGCATGATCAAGCGTGTGGCCCTGGCGCGCGCCCTCATCATGGACCCGCCGCTGCTGCTGCTTGATGAGCCGACCGCCGGCCTTGACCCTGAAAGTTCAGACAGCTTCTGCTTGTTGCTGCGTGCCCTGCACCGCGACATGGGCCTGACCGTGGTGATGGTCACGCACGATCTGGACACGCTGTTTGAGCTGAGTACACGCATCGCCGTGCTGGCAGAGCAGAAGGTCATCATCAACGATGCCCCGAAAGAGGTGGTGGCCTTTCCCCACCCTTTCATTCATGAATTTTTCCTCGGTGAGCGGGGTCAGCGCGCAATGGAGCTGTTGCGCGAGTACCCCTTTACTGTGTAGCGATCAGAGAAAGTCAAAGAGAGGTTTTCAAATATGGAAAACAAATCACACGCGTTTGTTGCCGGCGCATTTGTACTGGTGGTCACGGCCCTGCTGGGGCTGCTGGCCATCTGGCTGATGCGCGACAACACCGAGCGCGACATTTATGAAATGAGCACGGCTGAAATCATCTCCGGCCTGCAGCCGCAGGCCGCCGTGCGTTTTCGCGGCGTGCCTGTCGGCAAGGTGGACTTCATCGGCTTTGACCACAAGATACAGGGCAATGTGCTGGTGCGCGTGTCGATAGAGCGCGGCGCACCCATCACCAAATCGGTGTTTGCCACGGTGGCGTCGCAGGGCGTCACCGGTCTGGGCTTCATCCAGCTCGACGACAAGGGCGGATCAACGGAGCGGCTGGTGGTCAATGACGACGACCCACCGCGCATTCCGCTTCAGCCGGGCGGCCTGGACAAACTCCTCAAGCGCGGTGAAGTCATCATGGACCAGATCGAGCAGGCGAGTGTGAAGCTCAACAAGATGATGTCTGATGAAAACCAGCAGGCCGTAACGACAGCGCTCACGCAGTTCAGTGAGGCTGCGGGCAGCATCAACAAGCTCGCGAAGGGGCTGGAGCCGACGGTCGCTTCACTGCCTGCCCTGTCGCGCGACACCTCTGCCACGCTCAAGTCCATTCGCACCACCAGTGATGAAGTCGGCGTCACGGCCAAACGCCTGAACGAAAAAGGCGGCCCCCTCGACAAACTCGCCGAAGGTGGCGCTGCACTGGCCGCAGGTGTTGAAACCTTCAGTGCCGCCACCCTGCCCAAGCTGGGTGAAGTGGCTGAAGAAACCGCGCGCACCATGCGCCAGTTGCGACGCACCGTCAACGCGGTAGATGACAACCCGCAGTCCCTGATTTTCGGCAATGGGCCGCCTTTGCCCGGCCCGGGAGAGCCCGGCTTCTCGCCCAACAGCCCCAACGCCGCCGCAGGAGTCAAAAAATGAAACCAGCCCGCCTTCTCCTGTCACTTTGCGCGGTCGTCGCCCTGGCTGCCTGTTCGGGCCTGCCGGACAAACCCACGCGGGCGCTGATGTATGACTTCGGCCCCGGACCGCTGGCCACGCAGCCCACTACCCGCCAGGCGCCGCTTGCGCCGCTGGCGATCGATGACATCACTACCTATGGCGGCGCGATTGAAAACATGTCGGTGCTGTATCGCCTGGCCTATTCAGACGAGCAGCAGCTGCGGCCCTACTCACAGGCACGCTGGAGCATGCCGCCCGCGCAGCTGGTGCGCCAGCGCCTGCGTGAACAGCTCAGCCAGCGCCGCACTGTCTTCACGCCGGGTGAGAGTGCGGCGCTCAACCGCAGCCAGAATGCCTTGCTGCCGCGTGTGCTGAAGATCGAGCTGCAGGAGTTCAGCCATCTGTTTACTGCGCCCGAAACCAGTGTTGGCCTGGTACGCATGCGCGCCACACTGATAGACGTGACGCCCGCTGGTGAAAAGCTGCTGGCGCAGCGCAACGTGATCGTGCAGCGGCCGGCACCGAGTGCAGATGCCCCTGGCGGCGTGCGTGCGCTGACTGCGGCCACCGACGCTGCGATTGAAGAGATAGACCAGTGGCTGCAGCAAGTCCCACGCTAGGCACGCGCACCGCAGGTGAGGTGCTGCAGGAGGGCGCGGGTGCGCCTGCCGGCAGCAAAAAAACGCATGCCCGTCCGCTGCAGGATCAACTGCAGGACGCGGGCCTGCCCGTCGTCGGCCCCTGCGGTCCGCTGTCGGCTTATGGCGAAGACCTGCTGAATGTTTCCCCCCTTCTGCAGGACATGACACCTGCCGAAGCCGACATTCTGGGACAGGCCATGCTGCTGGTGCGTGCCGAACCCGGCCATGTGCTGATACGCGAAGGCGATGCGGGTGAGTGGATGCTGCTGTTGCTCAAGGGCACGGTGGATGTCAGCAAGCGGGTGGAGATCAGGAACGAAGAGGCAGGCGCGGATGAACAGCCGGAAATCAGCAACTCGCGGGTTGCTGTGATCCAGCGCGGCGCAGCTGTTGGCGAAATGTCCATGCTGGACAACGAGCCCCGCTACGCCAGCTGCAGCGCCATCGAGCAGGTAGAGGCCGGCGTGCTGGGCCGCAAGGAAATCGCCGTTCTGATCCGCGACCACCCGGGCGTGGGTGCCAAGCTGCTGGTGAAGATCACGCAGCTCATGGCCCAGCGCCTGCGCAACACCAGCAACCAGCTGGTCAAGTTGCTTCAACAGCGCGCAGGCAGCTAGCACGCCACGACTTCACACCCGCTTCACAGGGCGGCAGAAGACCTCATCACGGCTTCACAGCCGGTTTGCACACTCCCTTCCTTCAATACGAAAGGAATGGGAAATGAAACACAAGATTGTCTCGCTTGGAGGCGTATTTTTGCTGCTGCTGATGGGCTTGTTCTATATCAGCGGCATCGTGCATGACCGCCAGACCTACCGGCAGGCTGCGGTTGACGGTGTTGCAAGAAGTCTGGCTGGCGCACAGACCCTGACCGGGCCGCTGGTGCAGATGTCATGTACTGAGGAATGGGCATACAAGGAAGAAGACAAGACCAAAAATGCCCGCCGCGAATTTACTGTGGTGGCAGCGCCCGCAAGCCTCAACGTGACCGGCAATGCCCGGCTGGAAGAACGCTCCCGGGGGCTGCATGCCGTTCAGGTCTTTGAACTCAAGACCAGAATCACGGCGCAGTGGCCTGATTTCAAGGCGCTCACGCCAGTAGCCAAAAACCCGAACGCGCGTGTCAGTTGCGGCCAGCCGTTGCTGGTGGTGGCGGTTTCCGATGCACGTGGTGTACGCCATGCGAAGGTAACCATGGACGGGCAGGCGGCAATGCTCAAACCGGGCACCTTGTGGAATGCATATCCCCGTGGCGTCCACGTGCCACTGCCGGGGGGCGCATCCAGGCAATCGCCCCTCGACGTTGTGGTGGACCTTGAGCTGGTAGGTACCGAGCGTCTGTCCATCGTGCCGGTAGGTGCTGACACCGTGGTCAAGCTGGACTCCAACTGGGCGCATCCGAGCTTTGACGGTCAATTTCTTCCAGCGGACCGGCGGGTGGGTCCCGGCGGCTTCAGTGCCAACTGGCGAGTGAGCACGCTGGCAAGCAGCGCCCAGCTGGCGGTAGCTGACGGGCGCGGCATTTGTTCGTCGCAAAACGATGCAGGTCATGCTTCCGGGGGCAACTGCACCGAGGCTTTTGGGGTGCGCTTCATAGACCCTGCCAATACCTATGCGCTCAGCGACAAGGCCACCAAATACGGCCTGCTGTTTATCGGCCTGACATTTCTGGCCGTAGGTCTTTTCGAGTTCATGAAATCACTGCGCGTACACCCCATACAGTACCTGCTGGTTGGCGCTGCCATGAGCATGTTCTTTTTGCTGCTGGTGAGTTTGTCAGAGCACATGCCTTTTGAGCGCGCATACGCGCTGGCCTCTGCGGGCTGCGTGTTGCTGCTAACTTATTACGCCAGCCACATGCTGGGCCGCTGGTCGCGCGGCCTGCCTTTTGGCGCCGGCATTGCCATGCTTTACGGCATGCTTTTTGTGCTGCTGCGCATGGAGCAGACGGCCTTGCTTCTGGGTGCTGTGACCCTGTTCGCAGTGCTTGCCTTTGTGATGACGCTGACCCGCCGCGTTGACTGGTATGCCAGGTTCAGATCAACAGGCAAGGATGAACCTGCAAGTGCTGTAAATCATCCCGCTGAGGTGGCTGCATGATGCCCGTCCCACACGCGCAGGCGGAATCAGAAATGCAGCTCGACGCGCAGTCCGGGCTTTGTATTGCGCACCACCATGCGGCCGCCGTGCAGCAGCATGATCTGCCGGACGATGGCCAGACCGAGCCCGGAGCCCTTGGTATGCCCGTCGGGGCGCACCGTCGAAAAAAACCGCTCGCCCAGCCTTGGCAGGGCATAGTCAGCCACGCCGGGACCGTGGTCCTGCACAGCGACCTGGTTGCTGCCGGCCTCGACCGTGATGGTGGAGCCTTCGGGCGCAAACGAGTAAGCGTTCTCGAGCAGGTTGCTCAGGGCCAGCGCCAGCAGGCCGGGCTCGGCATGTACGCTGGCGTCTTGCGGCGTCACCATGACTTCAAGGCGGTGACCGTGCCTGGCGCTGCGGGCTGCAGCTCCAGATGGCTGGAGAAAATCGGACCAAAGAAGACACTCGCGCTCTACCTGAGCATGGCGTTGCTCGAGCTTCGTCAGCTCGAGCATGCGGTCCACCAGCGCCTGAAGGCGGCCGGACTGGTCAAGCACCTGCCCCGCAAATTCGCGTCGCGTCTGCTCGGGCAATTCGTCCTGCAGCAACTCCCCCGCGCTGCGGATGGCGGCCAGGGGGCTTTTGAGTTCATGCGTCAGTGCACGTACGTAGCCTTCTATGTACTCGTGGCCCTCAAGCTTCAGTCGCATGGCGTCAACTGCCATGGCCAGCTCGCCCAGCTCGCCCGGTATTTGCGGCACCGCCGGCTTGGCACCCTGGCCGACGGCGTTGGCATAGTGGCGCAGCTTGCGAATGCTCCATACCACCCACAGCGTCACGGCCACACCGATGCCCAGCGACAGCGCCAGCAGCAGCAGGCCGCTTAGCAAAATCTTGCGCTCCGCCCTGTCGATGAAAGCCTGTATGGTGGACATGGGTTTGGCGACCGTGAGCACGCCTATGGTTTTGCCTTGATGCGTGACCGGCGCGGCGACATACATCACCGAGGTGCGGTCGTCCTGCTGGACCTCACGCGTGGCGCGCGCGCCGTACTCACCGCGCAGGGTGCGAGCCACGTCGCGCCAGCGTGAGTAGTCGAGCCCGGTGGCCGTGTTTTCAGAGTCGAACACCACCTTGCCGGTGGCGTCGGTGACATAGACGCGAAAGTCCAGCGACTGCTTGGCCATGCCCCAGATCTGCACATCGATGGGCCGCTGTGCATAGCTGCGCACGCGCGTCGCAAAACGGCCTGACGCGATCTGTCCGGTCGAAAGGTCGTCGCTGGCCAGTTCTGCAAGGATGTTGGCGGTGTCCACCATCATGTCTTCCATCACTTCACGCACGCTCGGCCGCACCTCAACCATGAACACGCGCAGGGTGAAGAACGCCGCCAGGCCGGTGACCAGAAAGAAGCCGAACAATAGCCGTATACCCAGCCGCATGTCAGGCCTCGATGCAGTAGCCCATGCCCCTGTGGGTCACGATGTGGTCGTGCTCCGGGCTGACGGCCAGCAGCTTGGCGCGCAAGGTCTTGATGTGCGTGTCCACCGTGCGGTCTGTGCTGTCAGAGTCGGCACCCCACACGGCGTTGAGCAGCTCGTTGCGGGAACGGATACGCCCACGGTGCGCCAGCAGGTCGGCGAGCAAACCGAACTCGCGGCGTGTCAGGCTCAGGGCCTGGCCGTGCAGGCTGACGCGCTGGCCGGCGGCATCGATGTCAAACGGGCCGCTGTCCGGTTTGGCCGATGCCGCTGCCGGCATGCGCGTGCGCCTGAGCATGCTGCGCACGCGGGCCAGCAGCTCGCGTGTGCTGAAGGGTTTGGTCACGTAGTCGTCTGCGCCGAGCTCCAGGCCGAGCACGCGGTCGATTTCCTCGCCGTGCGCGCTCAGCATCAGCACGGGCATGCTGCTGGCTGCGGCGGAGCCTGCGCGCACGTCGCGGCACAGGTCCAGGCCACTGCCATCGGGCAGCCCGACATCGAGAATGAGCAGCTGCGGCGCACTGGCCTGCAGTTGCTGGCGCGCGTCTTTCAGGAGCAGGCAATGGGTGACCGACAGGCCATCGCGTTCAAGCACGTAGATGATGGACCTGGCAATTGCAGGGTCGTCCTCGACGAGCAGGATGTGGGGCGGCATGCGTGAGGGATCAGGTGCGCAGGATCGGGAACAGCTTGCCCAGGCCATCAGCCATCACCTCGACCGCCAGTGCGGCGAGTATCAGGCCCATCAGGCGGGTCATGACATTGATGCCGGTTTTGCCGAGCACGCGCGCAATCGGCTCGGCCAGTGCAAAGCAGATGGCCGTTGCCAGCCCGATCACCACACCGTAGACCACCAGCGTGCCGAGCTGGACAACCGTTTGCGCCTTCTGTGCATAAATGACCACGGTGGAGATGGTGGCAGGGCCGGTGAGCAGCGGAATCGTCAGCGGCACAACGGCAATGCTGGCGCCCATCGCGGCTTTTTCTGCGCCGTCTTCCATCTCATGGGTGTGCGCCTTGGCTTCGGCGGGTTGCGCGTTCAGCATGTTCATGGAACTGATGAGCAGCAGCATGCCGCCGCCGACCTGGAAGCTTGCCAGTGAGATGCTGAAGAAGTCGAGGATCTTCAGGCCCAGCACTGCGCTGACAGCAATCACCAGAAAGGCACTGAACGATGAAATGACAATCGTGCGCTTGCGCTGCGCGGGTGAAAAACCCTGCGTGTAGTGAATGAAAAACGGCACGATGGCCAGCGGGTTGACGATGGCGAGCAACGTGATGAGAGGTTTAAAGTCCACTGGAATCGCCCTTTGAAATCCATGGCCGCCAGCGCCGGGCCGCCCCTAGCCAGGCCAGCCCCCCCGGGGGGCAGCGCATTACGCGAAGCGAAAAGCATGGGGGCACGCTATCTGGCCCCGGCTATATCGAGCAGTGCGCCATTGGTATAGCTGGATTTGTCCGACAGCAGCCAGACGATGGATTCAGCCACTTCCTGCGCGGTGCCTGCGCGCTGCATCGGCAACTGTGGTGCGATTTCCTTCGCGCGGTTGGGCAGGCCGCCCGATGCATGGATGTCTGTTTCGATGATGCCGGGCCGCACGGCGTTGACGCGTATGCCCTCGCCGGCCACCTCTTTCGACAGGCCCAGCGTGAAGGTGTCGATGGCGCCCTTGGCCGCTGCGTAGTCAACATAACTGCCCGGCGAACCCAGCCGTGCCGCCGCACTTGATACGTTGACGATCGCGCCACCCTCACCGCCGTAGCGTGTACTCATGCGCTTGACGGCTTCACGTGCGCAGAGAAAAGAGCCGAACACATTGATCTCGAACATGCGTTTGAGCCGTGCCAGCGTCATGCCGTCGACCCGGCTGTTGACATCCACCAC
>JAZKHN010000046.1:0-3627 GCA_040385325.1 Pseudomonadota bacterium | reverse complement strand
ATCAAGACTGTTTTGGTCAAACCCGAACTCCTGCAAAAAGTGGCAATCCGATGTACAAACGGCGGTTGCGCCAGCTACTCTACTTGATTGGCACTGGCCTGCATTCATCTTTTTTCTACATCAGGAGCAAACACCATGGGTAAATTCATCGACCTCAAAGCCGCAGACGGTTTCACCTTTCCCGCCTACGTGGCCGAACCCGCAGGCCAGCCCAGGGCCGCCGTGGTGGTGTTGCAGGAAATTTTCGGCGTGAACTCGCACATCCAGCAGGTTACAGACCGCTTTGCCGCACAGGGCTACCTGGCGGTCGCGCCGCAAATGTTTGAACGGGTCGAAAAAGGTGTGGACACCGGCTACAACGAGGCCACCATGAAGGCCGGCATTGCGCTGAAAGCCGCCGTGATGGCCCTGCCCGAAGATGCCATCATGAAAGACATCCAGGCATCCATCGATTACGCGGCCAAAACCAGTGGCGGCAAGGTCGGCATCATCGGTTTCTGCTTCGGCGGCCTGTTGGCCTGGCGCTCTGCCGACATGCTCAGCGGCCTGAGCGCATCCGTGCCTTATTACGGCGGCGGCATGGTTGCCCCTGAAGAAATCGCACGCAAGCCCAAGGTCCCCGTCATGGCGCATCTCAGCGACCACGACCACTCTGCCCCCATGGAAGGCGTGAACGCATTGATCAAGGCGCACCCTGAAGTTGAAGTGCACATCTACAACGCAGACCATGGCTTCAACTGCGACCAGCGCGGCGCCTACAACGAAGAAGCCGCCACAAAGGCACGCGAGCGCACGCTGGCCTTTTTCGCCAAACACCTGGGTTGAACGTGATGCGCGCGCTTCCGGCACTTGTCTTTCTGGTGGCGGCAGCGGCTAGCGCTGTCGCCAGCGCGGCCGACTACACCGGCCCGCTGTTCGACGCCCACATGCACTACAACGAGGAGGCGTGGAACGGCAAGACGGGGCCCAATCCTCCGGCGGATGTTCTGGCGCGCATGCAGCGCAATGGTGTGAAGGCCGTGGTAGCCAATTCACGCCCCAACGACGGCACCAAGGCGCTGGCAGCGACGGAGCTGAGCAAACAGTCCGGTGTAACCGTCGTGCCTTTCATCAGGCTGTATCGCAACCGCGCCGACTACGACAACTGGTTTCGCGACGAGACCATTTACGAGATGGTGCAGGCCGAGTTTGCGCGCGGCGTGACCGGCAGCCAGGCCGGGCCGTACAAGGGCATAGGCGAATTCCACCTCTACAACAGCGCCAACGCCAACGGGCCGGTGGCCAAAAAGCTCATGGTGTTTGCAGCGCAGAACAAACTCGCCGTGCTGGCCCATGTGGACGACACAGCAATTGATTTGCTGATGGCGCATGCGCCCGATGCCCGCATCATCTGGGCGCACACCGGCATAGGCGGGCCGCCGGTGTCGCGTGTCGATGCGCTGTTCGCGAAGTACCCGCAGCTCATGGGCGAGCTGTCTTACCGGCCGGGCCTGACCTGCGCGGACGGCAAGCTTTGCCCGGAGTGGCGCACGCTGTTGCTCAAATATCCAAACCGGTTTTTGATCGGCTCGGACACATGGGTGGTGCAGCGCTGGCAGCAGTACGACGACCTGATGAAAGGCTATCGCACCTGGCTCGGCGACCTGCCGCCTGATGCGGCGCGCAAGATTGGCTGGGAGAACGCGGCCAACCTGTTTGGCGTCAAGTGATCCAGTTACATTACGCGCCGAGTACGGCCGCCATGGCCCCGCACATACTGCTCGAAGAGCTGGGCGTGCCGTTTGAAAAAATCCTGGTTGATACCGAAAAAGGCGCGCACCGAACCGAGGCCTACAAAAAACTGAACCCCAACGGCACGGTGCCGGTACTGGTCGATGGCGAGCTGGTGCTGTACGAAAGTGCCGCCATTTGCCTGCACCTGTGCGACATGCACCCGGCCGCCGGGTTGGCGCCTGCCATCGGCACTGCAGAGCGCGCCCACTTCTACAAATGGCTGATGTGGCTGACCAACACGCTGCAGGCCACGCTGATGGTGTACTTCTATTCAGAGCGCTGGGTGAAGGACGGTGATGCCGTCCGCGCTGCCGAAATGAAGTCGCACGCAGAAGCGAAAGTCGGTGTGTTGCTTGACCAGCTGGACGCAGAACTCGCGCGGCTGGAGGGTGCAGGCCCCTCGCCCTGGCTTGTGGGAGGCAAGTTCTCGGCTGTCGATGCCTATGCCCTCATGTTGTGCCGCTGGACCCGCAACTTTGCCTCAAGGCCGGCCCGCGACCTTTCCCATCTGGGGACTTACCTGCAGCGCGTACTGGCGCGGCCGGCTGTGGCGCGGGTATTCAAGGCTGAAGGGCTGGCACAGCCCTGGGTTTGAAGATTGCGCGAGAGGCGATTTGCTATTAAATAAGTAGCTGCTCACGTACGTATTTATTGGCTTACAGCCGTTTTTATGCATGAAAACGGCCTTTTTTTGGCTGTTTTGGCGGCTTTATTCGGATAAAAGCAGGCGGTGAGCCTGAAAAGTTAATATGGAAGTTAACTTTTAATAAATTTTTAACGTACACGTTAAATTTTTGCCGTCTACGTTAATTTTCAATCCTCAGTGCCGCTGGATGCCCGGGCCGGCGGGGTGGCGCGCTGGGCCTGTTCAATCTGGCTGATGAGTTTTTCAGGGTCGGTGTCTTCGGTCAGGATGCGCAGGTCTGTATCACCCGGGTCGTCCACGCCAACTTTTTGCGCGATGCGCTCCAGCAATTGCAGCATCTTGGTGTTTTCCTGTTCGGTCAGCAGGTTGATCTGCAGGTCCAGCTGGTTGCGCCTGTCGCTGATGCGCAGCTCGTAGTTCTGGCTGATGAGGATGAAGGACGAGAGAAAAATCGCTTCCAGCGACACCACCAGCGTGAGGAAGGTAAAGGGGTAGGCGTCGAAATGATGCACGCCGGGAAAGGTGTTGAACACAATCCAGGCCGAGAACAGCGCCACGTGTATCCAGACAAAAGTCATGGAGCCGCAGAACCCGGCGACGAACGCCGCGATGCGGTCGGCGCGGCTGCGGTTGGCCAGCGCGTTTTGTTCAACACGCCGCATGGACTCTACGTTCTCGCGGGTCAGGTCGTCGGCGCAGAAGTTGGCCGGATGGCTGCCAGGCATTGCACTCATGGCCTCTCCTTCGGGGTTGCTATGGGTTGTTATGTACTACTGGGGTTCGCTGTCGCCCGCGCGGTGTACAGCGCATCGGTGATGGCGGCCCCGCTGGCTGTATTGTCGAAAACACACCAGACAGCGGCGTCGGACGCTGCCGCAAGTTTCAGCCGGACGGCAAGCGCATCCAGCACCTCGTGCGCATAGGCCGAGTAATACATGCGTGGCGAGCCGTGCAGGCGGACGTATACAAGGCGCGGGTCGCCGCCGGGCCAGCGTCCGGCATCAAACATGACGGGGTCGGCGAGCACGCGCGCCACGCGATGTGATGCCAGGTGCTGGCTGACCTCTTCGCTGAACCAGCTTTTGTGGCGTGCCTCAAGCGCTACCGGCACGGCGTGGGCATTGCGCAGCACTTCAAGAAATCTTCCGGTGACGTCCTCATCCCAAACCAGGCTGGGCGGCAGTTGAACCAGAAGGCAACCCAGGCGC
>JAZKHN010000045.1:10790-12807 GCA_040385325.1 Pseudomonadota bacterium | reverse complement strand
TGCATGCCCCATGCCAGTGGCGCTGCCGCCATGGCCTTGATCAAACTGCGCTTGTCCATACGTGTCTCCAGTGTTTTCAGGTTGTTGAAATTAAAAAGGCTCACTCAAAAAAGATGCCCGCCTCGGCCGCTGCGCGTTCGTGAATCACGCGGCGCATCAACAGGCCGGGCTTGTCCGGCGCGAAGTTGAGGTCGAACTGCGGCTGCGCGTCCTGCGTGACGACATCGAGAATCCATTCCAGTGCATCGACGTCTTCAAGATAGGCCTTGGCCGAGGCTTCATACAAATAATCGTCAGCAGGCTTGTCATCAAGCTTGAAGTCGCGCGAGTTGAACCACCAGTAGTGGATGGCGCCATTGCTCTCGGGCGTAAAGATGTGGGTGATGTTGAAGCGGTAATCGCTTTGCGCACCTTCAGGCGGTGAGGGGTCGACGATTTTGGCGAAGGCCACGTGCAGCGCGGGCGATGCAAAGCGCGCTTCCGAATAGCGGTGCACCGGCTTGCCCGTAAGGCCTGTGGGCACACCGTAGACACCGGGGGGCGGCGAGTTCTTGAGCTGGCGGTCGATGATGATGACCTCGCCCTCCTGGCGCACGTCGAGTTTCGAGCGCGCGTATTCAGGCGTGCCGATGGCGCCCGGGTGCAGGAAGGGAAAGTGCGTCTGGTCCAGCAGGTTCTCATGCATGGAGATGTAGTCGGACTTCATGTAGTAGCTGCCCTGCACGCTCTTCCATTTCGCGTCATGGAGCCAGTGCGTGTCGGGGATCAGCGCTTCGTCGGCCTTGTCGGCCTCTCCCATCCATATCCACACCAGCGGGCCGCGCTCGGCCATGGGAAAACTGCGCACGCTGGCGTTGCTGGGCGTGATGGGCAATGACGGCATGTTGACGCAGCGGCCCGAGGGGTCGAACTGCATGCCGTGATAGCCACACTGCAGGATGTCGCCGTCGAGCTTGCCCTTGGCCAGCGGAAACGAGCGGTGCGGGCAGCGGTTGCGTATGGCGACGGGCTCGCCGGCAACGGTTCGGTACATCGCGACCTCGGTGCCCAGCAGGCGGCGGCTGATGATGTCGCGTGAGACCTCGCTGGCCAGCGCGGCCACGTACCAGCAGTTGAGGATGAGCGGGGTGGTGTGATCTGCAAAGCCGCCGGGCTCGAACGCATGGGCATCCGGTGCCCTGGTTGCAGGAATTGATGTGAGCTGGATGGTTTTCATGGTGGTCACCTTTCGATGGGTCTATGCGTCAAGCACCAGCCGCGAACCCTGCAGGCGCGACACGCACACGCACAGCGTCTTGCCGGCGGCCTTTTCGTCGCTTGAGAGATAACGATCGCGGTGGACGAGCGGGCCGTCGGCTTCAAGAATGCTGACAGGGCACAGGCCGCATTCGCCGCGCCTGCAGTCGAACAGCGGGTGCCGGCCGGCGTTCTTCAACGCATCGAGGATGCTGGTGTTGGCGCCGACGCGGATCGTCTGGCCGGATTGTTTGAGCACGACATCAAAGGCCACTTCATCGCCGGTGGGTGGCGGCGTGAAGAGTTCGCTGCGCACGCGCCGGTCGTCCCAACCCAGTGCAGCTGCTGCAGCACGCACACCGCCAATCAGGCCGGCCGGGCCGCATACATAGACGCTGGTGTGGGCAGGCTGTGCGGTGAGCAGAACCGTCAAATCCAGCATGCCGCCTTCGTCATTGCTATGGATATGCGCGTTTGAGCCGGCCAGGCGCTCAACGGCATCGACATACGCCATCTCGCTGCGGCTGCGGCCCGTGTAGGCGATTGCAAAATTGCGCCTGCGCTGCGCCAGGCTGCGCAGCATCGCAAAAATGGGCGTGATGCCAATGCCGCCGGCAATCAGCAGGCTGTGGTTGTCGCGGTGGTCCAGCCGGAATTCGTTTTTGGGTGGCGAGATGGTGAGTTGGGAGCCAACCGCCAGGCTGTGGTGAATGTGCGCCGAGCCGCGCGCCCGGTCTTCTCGCTGCACGGCGATGCGGTAGGCGCTGCGGCCGTCGTCGAC
>JAZKHN010000045.1:9311-10690 GCA_040385325.1 Pseudomonadota bacterium | reverse complement strand
CATGCATGAGAATAGTGGTGATAAAAAGAGTCATCACTTATCTCTAATTGGAATCAATATGGATGTGCTCGGCAACCTCAAAACCTTTCTCGCCGTGGCCAGCGGCGGCGGCTTTTCAGAGGCGGCGCGCAAGCTGCACGTGGTGCCCTCCGTGGTGGCCAAGCGCATCGCCCAGCTTGAAAAGACCTTGGGTTCGCGCCTGTTTGAGCGCTCGACCCGCAGCGTGGTGCTGACCGAGGCGGGCGAGCAGCTGCAGGCGAGGGCAGCGCTGCTGATGGCCGATTTCGACGAACTGGTCAGCACGGTGCAGCGCGACGACAGCAAGCTGGAGGGCCACATCCGCGTCATGGCGCCGACCACACTGACAATGATCTACCTCGGCCAGGTGATCAACGCCTTTCTCGAAAAACACGAGCGCATCACGATGGAACTGGCGCTGGTCGACCAGTCCACCAACCCGCATGAGCGCGGCTTCGACATGGCCATCAGCGGGCGCACCGCCAGCTATGAGGGTGTGCTGGATGTGCCGCTTTGTGCCGTGCAGCCCAGGCTGTTTGCAGCGCCCGCCTATGTGGCGGCCCACGGCGAGCCGGCGCACCCGCGCGAGCTGGCCGACCACCGCTGCCTGGTGTTTGCGCCCACCGGGGTGAACTGGCAGTTTGAGAGCAGCCGCGGTGCCATCAGCGTCGAGGTCAGGCCGCGCCTGCTGGCCGATGACAACCGCACCCTGCTCGATGCGGCCGTGCGCGGCATGGGTGTGGTGGCGTTGCCGCTCTATGTGGCGCGCGATGCGCTGGCGGGCGGGCAGTTGCAACCGGTGCTGGGCAAATTCCCGTTGCAGGAGACATGGTTTCGCGCCTATATGCCGCGCCGCAGCCAAAAGCTGGCGCGTGTGCAGGCGCTGGTGGACTGGCTGGCCAGCCATCTGGAAGGGTTTATGGCGGAGGAGGTGGTGGTTTGAGGGGCTTGAGTAATGGTTTTGGATCAGGATTTGCTATTAATTCAGTAGCTGCTCACGCACGTATCCATTGGTCTGCAGCCGTATTTGGCCTCTAAAAATGGCCTATTTTGCTGATTTTTCAGCTTTTTTGCGTCGCAATGACTGCTAAACAGGGTAAAAGTTAATATGGAAGTTAACTTGTTTGTTATTTTTAACGTGTACGTTAAAAATTTAATATATACGGCAAAATTTGCTGTTATCACTTGCCGGTTCAATACACCCCAAACCGCCCGGTCCACTTCCGCTCGTAGTCCATCTTTTCAAAATGTTCGGCCATGAAGTCGATAAACGTCCGCACCTTGGCCGACAGGTGTTTGCGGCTGGGGTAGGCGAGGTTGATGGCCAGGCGGGGCAGGTCCCAGTCGTCGAGCAGCGGCAC
>JAZKHN010000045.1:3376-9211 GCA_040385325.1 Pseudomonadota bacterium | reverse complement strand
TCAACCAGGACACCATCACCCAGGCCGTCATTGCCCGCCTGGCCACCACGCCCGACCCGCGCCTGAAAGAAATTTTGACCAGCCTGGTCCAGCACCTGCACGCTTTTGCGCGCGAGGTGAAGCTGACCGAAGAAGAATGGATGCAGGGCATTCAGTATTTGACGGCGACCGGACAGAAGTGTGATGACAAGCGCCAGGAATTTATTTTGCTGAGCGACACCCTCGGCCTGTCGATGCTGACGGTGGCGATGAACAACGACAAACCCGCCGGCTGCACCGAACCGACCGTGTTCGGCCCCTTCTTTCTGGAAGACGCCCCGCGCTTCAAGCTCGGTGAAGACGTCGCCGGCGGTGCCAGCGGCGAGCCGTGTTTTGTGCACGGCACCATCAAGTCGCTCGACGGCACGCCCGTGCCCAATGCCCTCATCAACGTCTGGCAGGCCGATGCCGACGGCAACTACGACGTGCAGTACGCGCACCTGGCCAAACCGCAGGCGCGCGGCATTTTGAACGCCGATGAAAACGGCAGCTTCCACTTCAAGACCATCCTGGCCGAGGCCTACCCCATCCCGACCGACGGCCCTGTCGGCGCGATGTTGAAGGCGACGAAGAACCACCCATGGCGGCCAGCCCACCTGCATTTCATGATTGATGCGCCGGGTTATGAAAAGCTCATCACCCACGTCTTCCGTGACCATGACCAGTACCTCGAATCTGATGTGGTGTTCGGCGTGCGCTCATCGCTGGTGGCCGACTGGAAGAAAAAGCCCGACGGCACGTATGACCTGGAATACGACTTCGTGCTGAACCCGGTCAAACAGACTGCCAAAGCCTGAGAAGCGGGCAACCAGGCGTGATCAAACACATCGTCATGTGGAATGTGCGCGGCGACACGGCGGCTGAAAAAGCAGCCGGTGTGGCCAAACTCAAGCAGGCATTCGAAAGTCTGCGCGGCAAGGTGCCCGGCCTGTTGAATCTGGAGATCGGCGTGGACACGAGCCGCATCGACTACGCCTGCGACGTGGTGCTGTATTCGGAGTTCGATTCCCAGCAGGCGCTGGACGCCTATGCGGTCCACCCCGAGCACCTGCGCGTGAAGGGTGAGCTGGGCGACCTGCGCATCGCCCGCCACCAGGTGGATTACACCGCGGGTTGATTCGCCCCTGGTCAGGCGCGTTTTTTGAACAGCGCCGATGCGCCGCTCGCGGCGCGTATGTCTTCTGCGGTGCTGATCAGCGCATTGGAGAGTTCTTCCATGCGCGCCTCGGTCAGGCGTATCAGCGGGCCGGCAATCGTCACCACACCGATGGTGCCCGACGGCGAGCGTATGGGCGCGGCCATGGCAGTCATGGCGGGCGAGAAGACCTCGCTGATGGTCGCGAAGCCACGCTTGCGCGCCGTCTGTATGTACTTGAGCAACCCTTGCACGGTCGTCGGCGCGTTGGGGCCGAAGTCCTGCGGCTTGCCGAAACCCTGTTTGGCCACCAGTTGCAGCGCTTCTTCGTCGCTCATGGTCGACAGCCACGCATGGCCGGCCGAACTGCAGGACAGGCTGACCGACAGCCCCATGTCCGGGTCATAACGCAGGCCGCGCCGCGCGCCCTGGGCCTTGGCCACAAAGGTCAGGTCGTCGCCATCAACCACCGCCATGCGCACCAGCTCGCCAGATTCTTCAGCGAGGCTGTCGAGCAGGGGCTGGGCCACATCGACTACGCCGGATGCGCTCAAAAAACCCAGGCCCAGTGATACAAGCTTGATGGTGAGCACATACTCACCTTGCTCCCTGACCTGGCGCACATAACCGCAGCGCACCAGTTCGGCCAGCAGGCGATGGGTGGCGCTGAGCGGCATGTCCAGCGTTGCCGCGATGGTGGAAACAGTCTGGCCTTCGGGGTGAACCGCCAGTTGTTCCAGTGTTTTGAAGCTTCTTTCCAGCAGGTTGCTCATGTCGTGGGTCGTGTCTTTTCGGGTTGAACGGGGCTATTGGGCCATGACGGGGGCAGGGCTGCAATTGATTAATGCTAATGGTTTTCCATTATGGAAAGACTTTCCATTTCTATGCAAAATCCCGCCACATCTGCAAAACTTAACCAGGAGACCGTTCATGAAACTCACCCGCCGCCCGCTTGCCCTTGGCCTCGCAGCCGCCCTGTCATTGGCTTTTGCCCTGCCCGCAACGGCGCAGATCCAGGAACGCACCATCAAGTTCGGCCATCTGAACAACCCCGACCACCCGACCAGCCTTGGCGTGCGCAAGTTCGCCGAGATCGTTGCAGCCAAGAGCGGCGGCAAGATCAAGGTGCAGGAATTCGCGGCCTCCCAGCTCGGCAACGAGCTGCAGCAGCAGTCTGCACTGCAGGGCGGCGTGCAGGAAATGCTGGTCGCCTCGACCACATCCCTGAACGGCATAGTCAAGGAATTCGGCATGCTCGACTTTCCTTTCCTCTTCGCCAATGCAAAGCAGGCTGACGCGCTGGTTGACGGCCCGCTGGGCAAGATGCTTGCCTCCAAGCTGCCTGAAAAGGGCGTGATGGTGCTGGGCTTCTTCGACCTGGGCTTTCGCAACGTCACCAACAGCAAGCGCCCCATCATGAAGGGCGCTGACCTGGAAGGCCTGAAGCTGCGCGTGATCCCTAACCCCGTGTTCCTGGAAACCTTCAAGACCTTCAAGGCCAACCCGGTGCCCATGCCTTTTGCCGAGCTGTACGGCGCGCTTGAAAGCAAGGCTGTGGATGGCCAGGAAAACCCGTTTGCGGTCATCGCATCGAGCAAGTTCTTTGAAGTGCAGAAGTACGTCAGCGGCACCAACCACGTGTACGCGACCAACCCGATCCAGATCAGCAAGCGCTTCTGGGACCGTCTCTCGGCCGCCGAGCAGAAGATCCTGGCGGATGCCGCCATCGAAGCACAGAACTGGCAGCGCGTGGTGAGCCGTGAAGTCTCGGCCAAGGCACTCGGCGAGCTCACCGCCAAGGGCATGGTCTACAACGACATTCCTGCCGCCGAGCTGGCCAAGATGCGCGCCGACGTGCGTCCCGTCTACGACAAGTTTTCCGCCGCCTATGACCCTGCCATCGTGACCCTGTTCAAGTCCGAGCTGGAGCGGGTGTCGAAGTTCTGATCCCCCTGAACTGAGTCTCATGAAAATACTTGTCCTTCACGGGCCGAACCTGAACCTGTTCGGCCGGCGCGAGCCGCACATTTACGGCACCACGACGCTCGCACAGATCAACGACATGCTGGCAACACTGGCAGGGGAACTGGGCGTCACGCTTGAGACCATCCAGTCGAACCACGAAGGGGCGTTGATCGATTTCCTGCACGCGAACATCGACCTGGCGCAGGGCGCCCTGGTCAACCCCGCCGGGCTCACGCAGCATGGCGTGCCGCTGCACGACGCGATCAAGGCGATGCCCTTCCCGGTGATCGAGGTGCACATGTCGAACCTCGCGACACGTGAGCCGTGGCGCCATCACTCGATCATCTCGCCGGCCGTGAAGGGCACGATCCAGGGCTTCGGCCCGCGCTCGTACCTGCAAGGGCTTCGGGTCGTGACCGACATCGCGCGTGAAGCGCAGGCCGCTGCCACGCAGAACTGACATGGACAAGTTTGTCGACAAGGCCTGCAAGGGCATCGAGTTCCTCATCGCGCTCGGCCTGGCCATCATGGTCTTGCTGGTGTTCGGCAACGTCGTGCTGCGCTACGGCTTCAACTCGGGCATCACGGTGTCCGAAGAAGTCTCGCGCTGGCTCTTCATCTGGGGCACCTTTCTCGGTGCCCTCGTGGCGCTTCGTGAACATGGTCACCTCGGCATCGACATGGTGGTCGGCAGGCTGCCGGTCATTGGCAAAAAAATCTGCCTCATCGTCGGCCACGCGCTGATGATTTTCATCGTGGTCTTGCTGGCCATGGGCAGCTGGGAGCAGGTCAAGATCAACTGGGAGGTCACAGCGCCCACGACCGGCTGGTCGATGTCCATCGTCTATCTGTCGGGTCTCGTGTTTGGCGTGCTTGCATGCGGCCTTCTGCTGCTTGACCTGTACAAGGTCGTCACCGGCCAGCTGGCGGACGACCAGCTCGTCATGGTGCAGGAGTCGGAAGAGTCCGTGCAGCTCAAGCACGTACTCGACGACGCGCGGGAGTCAGACAAGATTGCCGGAGCGCGCCCATGACCATCGCCATCTTCATCGGTTCGCTGCTGGCCGCCATGGCCCTGGGCATTCCCATCGCGTTTGCGCTGCTGGCCAGCGGTGTCGCCCTGATGTGGCACCTGCAGCTGTTCGACGCGCAGATCCTGGCGCAAAACCTGGTCGGCGGCGCCGACAGCTTCCCGCTGCTGGCCGTGCCCTTCTTTATGCTGGCCGGCGAGGTCATGAACGTGGGCGGCCTGTCGCGCCGGATCGTTAACCTGGCGCTGGCGCTGGTCGGCCATGTCAAGGGCGGGCTGGGTTATGTGACCATCATGGCCGGCTGCCTGCTGTCGGCGCTGTCGGGCTCGGCTGTCGCCGACGCCGCAGCGCTCACCGCGCTGCTGCTGCCGATGATGGTGAGGGCCGGGCACGACAAGGTGCGCGCTGGTGGCCTGATCGCATCCGTCGGCGTCATCGGCCCGGTGATCCCGCCCAGCATCGGACTGGTGATCTTCGGCGTGGCAGCCAATGTGTCGATCTCCAAGCTCTTCCTGGCGGCCATCGTGCCGGGCCTGATGATTGGCGGCGCGCTCTGGGTCACCTGGGCCTGGCTGGTGCGCAGCGAGAAGATCGTGCCGCCGCCCCGCAAATCGGCCGCCGAAATCATGACGGCTTTTCGCGAAGCCACCTGGGCGCTGATCCTTCCGGTCATCATCCTGGTCGGCCTGCGCATGGGCGTTTTCACGCCCACCGAGGCGGCCGTGGTGGCCGCCGTCTATGCACTTTTTGTTTCAACCGTCATCTATCGCGAACTCAAGCTCTCGCAGCTGTACAGCGTGTTCGTCGCGTCGGCCAAGACCAGCGCCATCGTGATGTTCCTGATCGCTGCGGCCATGGTCAGCGCCTGGCTAATCACCGTGGCCAACCTGCCGGCGATGGTGGTCAGCCTGCTCAAGCCTTTCATGGACAGCCCCATCCTGCTGATGGCGGCAATCATGGTGCTGGTGATGCTGGTGGGCACTGCGATGGACATGACGCCCACCATCCTGATCCTGACGCCTGTGCTGATGCCTGTGGTCAAGGCCGCAGGGATCGATCCGGTCTACTTCGGCGTGCTGTTCATCATCAACAACTCGATAGGGCTGGTGACCCCGCCGGTGGGCACGGTGCTCAATGTGGTGGCGGGAGTCGGCAAGATCAGCATGGACGACATCACCAAGGGTGTCATCCCGTTCATGATCGCGGAGTTCGCGATCATGTTCCTGATGGTGGTGTTCCCGAAACTGGTAACGGTCCCGGCAAGCTGGTTCTATTAATTCCATTTCTACTTCATCACGATACGTCGTTGCCCCGCCTTGCCGTGCTACAGCACTGTCTGCGGCAGGGCGCCTAGTCTCGCAATGAATTAGAAATGGAATAAGGTTAGATATGACACTTTTAGGCAATGCAGCGGTAGCCATGTGGTGGGACATCCTGCCTGCGCAACGCGAGGAGTTCCAGGACTGGCACTCGCGCGAACACTTTCCGGAACGCATGGGCATTGAGGGCTTTCTGCGCGGCTCACGCTGGTCCAACATCGACGGCGGCACGGGCTTCTTCGTGATGTATGAGCTCGAGTCCTATGAGACCCTCACCTCGCCCGGATACCTGCAAAGCCTGAACAACCCGACGCCCTGGTCCGTGAAGATGATGCCTCACCACCTG
>JAZKHN010000045.1:0-3276 GCA_040385325.1 Pseudomonadota bacterium | reverse complement strand
GGGGATGCCGTCGCCGACTGGATTGTGCTGCTGTCGTCTTATGAGACGGAAGTTTTGCAGCACGCCCTGGCGAACGAGCTGTCGCCGGAGAGCCTGAAGGATGCAGGTGCCCAGGCGGCCATCACACACGATATCTACGCGCTCTCGTTTTCATTGGGAAAGCACGACCTGCAAGCTGCAGCCTAGCCGGGCTGCGCCGCCAGACTGCGTTGTATGGCGACCAAGGCCTTGTTCAAAGCCTTCAGAATCTGCTCGCGCGCCACGTCATCAAAACGCACGGCGGGCACTGCGACGTTGATGGAGCCCAGAGCCATGCCCGCGCTTGACAGCACCGGCATGGCCACGCCGCAGATGCCGGGCGTGAACTCTTCGGTCACATACGCCACACCGGTTTCACGCACTGCTTTGATCTGCCTGCGCAACTCTCTCTCGCTGCGGATGGTGTTGGGCGTGACCGCCTCGAAGCTCACGCTGCGCAAATAGGCCTCGCGTTCAGCCTCCGGCATGAATGCCAGCAGCGCCTTGCCGCCCGAGGTGGCGTACAGCGGCGCGAGGTCGCCCTTGCGCATGTGTGAGACCAGGCGCTGCGAGCTGCTGACAGACGCCACCACTTCCGACTGCATGCCTGAGAGCTGGTTGAAGGCGCTGGATTCGCGGCAGGCGTCGGTGATCTCGGCCAGCACAGGCTCGACGATGCCCAGAATGCTGCGGCCCTGCAAGGCGCGCCCCGCCAGGCGCGACACCGCTTCACCCAGCCGGTAGCCGCGCGACACCGCCGAATAGTCGAGGTAGCCGCGCGCCGTCAGGTTGCGCAGCAGCTGCGTCAGGCTGCTTTTGGGAATGCCCAGCGCCTCTGACATGTCGGTGTGCGACATGTCCTGGCCGCGCTGCGCCAGCAGTTCAAGTACATCGAGTACCCGGTCTGCGGATTTGACGGCGCCTGTTGCAGGTTCGGTCATGTTGGCTGATTGGAGTATTTGTTTATATATGTGAACAGATGAGATGGATGGTAACCGGAGTCCGGACATGGCTGCCAGAGGCATCGTTCCGAATTTCACAAATGAATTTCTCAGAAGAAGCGAGAAAAATCAGTACAAACCCTTGGCTTGAGCCTGGAGGTGATTGAGTAAAGTTCATATATAAGAACTAGTTTCTTTGTATGAACTGTTCAAACCTGTCCAGAAAGACGCCATGACCGATACCCTGAACGACGAACTCCGCATCCGCCAGACCATAGAACGCTGGGCCGTCTGGCGCGATGCCGGTGACTGGGCGCGTTTTGCCACCGTCTGGCACCCGGAGGGCCGTATGGAGGCTACCTGGTTCCAGGGACCGTTTGCCGACTTCATCCGCGTCACGCAAGAGGGCTGGGCCAAGGGCGTGAGCATCCTGCATTTCCTCGGCGGCTCGGCCATCGAGGTCAAGGGCGACCGCGCGATTGCGCAAACCAAGATGACGATCTCGCAGCGCGGCAACGTCGAAGGTGAAGACGGCCCCGTGATGTGCGATGTGGTCTGCACCGGCCGCTTCTACGACTTCATGACAAAACACGAGGGTGAATGGAAAGTGTTGCACCGCCAGCCGATCTACGAAAAAGACCGCATTGACCCGCTGGACTCTACGGCGCAACTCAGGCTCGATGCGAAGGTGCTGGCCTCCATGCCTGCAGGCTATCGCCACCTGGCCTACATCCAGACCCGCATCGGCTACACCGTGAAGATGGACATGCCCATGCTGCAAGGCCCCGTGGTCGATGAGCTGTATGCCCGTGGTGCACGCTGGCTGGCCGGTGGTGTGCTGGAGCGTTGAGCACGCAGCCCCGGTTTAACGAACGAATAATTTTTACAGGAGACCTTCATGACCTATTTGCTCAATCGCAGAACGGCGCTCGCTGCACTGGCCGCCACCGGCGCGCCGTCGGTATTTGCCCAGGCCTCGGCCTTTCCCAACAAGCCGCTGCGCGTCATCGTCCCTCAACCTCCAGGTGGCGGTTTTGACGTGGTGGGCAGGCTGCTTGCAGACCGCCTCGGCAAGGCGCTCAAGCAGCCGGTGGTGGTTGAAAACCGCACCGGTTCGGGCACGCTGAATGGCACCGACCTGGCAGCCAAGGCTGATGCCGATGGCTACACGCTGGTGGTCGGTTCCATATCGAACATCGCGCTCAACATGGGCCTGTACAAAAACCCTCCGTACAACAGCCTGCGTGACTTTGAGCCGCTGGGCCTGGCCGTGTCGTACAGCTACACGCTGATGTGCCGCAAGGACCTGCCCTACAAGACGCTGAAAGAAGTGATTGCCTACGCCAAGGCCAACCCCGGCAAGCTGACCTACGCATCGGCAGGTGTGGGCTCCGGCCAGCATGTGCTGGCAGCGGCCCTGTGGCAACAGGCGGGTGTGGACATCACTCACATCCCTTACCGCGGCGCTCAGATGGCCTACCAGGACCTGATCGGCGGCCGCGTCGACATGTTCTTCGATCTCTCGCCCACCGCGCGCCCTCAGATTGAAAGCGGCAATGTGCGCGCCCTCGCGGTGTCAGGTGCCACGCGCCAGCCCACCCTGCCTGATGTGCCGACCATCCGCGACAGCGGCGTGGCCAAACTTGAGCTTGAGTCATGGTTCGGCCTCTTCGCACCCGCGAAGACACCGCCCAAAGTGCTGGAGCGCCTGCGCAAGGAGATGGACAGCATCATTGCGGCGCGCGATGTCAGCGACACCTTCCGCAAGGCGGGCGGCCGGTCACTGAGCCTGTCATTGCCGGAGACAAAGGCTCTGGTCAAGCGCGACACCGAGTTCTGGTCAAAACTGATACGTGAGCTGGACATCAAGGCAGAGTAGCTCCACGCCACGCAAGCGGGGCATGCCCGGGTCAAAACCGGCATATGTCCCGCGCCCATGCAAACATGGCAGCGCAATGGTTTAATCGCGCTGTCTTTTTATTTTTAGGCATACAGACATGACGACAAAAATTGCCCAGGCCAGCCTGGACCAGCTCTTCTTCAACGCACGCACCGCCAACGGTTTTATCGACAAGCCCGTGCCGCTGGAATTGCTCAAGGAGGTCTATGACATCGCAAAGATGGGCGCAACCTCGATGAACACGCAGCCTGCGCGTTATGTTTTTCTGAACAGCGCCGAGTCGCGTGCGCGCCTGCTGCCTGCGCTGTCGCCAGGCAACCTCGACAAGACCCGTGACGCGCCTGTCACTGTCATCGTCGCCTACGACACGCGTTTTTACGAACACATGCCGCAGATCTGGCACAAGCCCGGCGCGAA
>JAZKHN010000044.1:0-2586 GCA_040385325.1 Pseudomonadota bacterium | reverse complement strand
GTCTTCAGGCCGATGCGCGTCGCCAGTTTTTGCCACAGCGCAGCAAAGTGGCCGGTCTCATACATGAGCACATGGTCACCCGGGCTGAGTGTGTTGACCAGCGCGGCCTCCCAGGCGCCCGTGCCCGATGCCGGGTAAATCATCACCGGTTGTTTGGTCTGGAAGATCTTTTTGATGTCTGCCAGCACCTTGAGCCCCAGCACTGCGAACTCGGGGCCGCGGTGATCAATGGTCGGGTAGCTCATGGCCCGCAGCACGCGGTCGGGCACCGGCGATGGGCCGGGAATCTGCAAAAAGTGGCGGCCGGTGGGGTGAAAGTCAAGCGTCAACATAAAACAGCAACTCCATGAAAGTCAGCCATTTTTTGCATACAAAACTAATCTGTCAACACCATCAAGGGTAATTACCTGAATGGCGGTGAAGTTTGACAGCCATACTTTTTGCATACAAAATTTACACATGACTGCTGAAATCATCGCCATCCCGCGTGCCGCGCTGCACGAACAGGTGGCCCACCGGCTGCGCCAGATGCTGGTTGAAAACCGCATCGCGCCGGGCGCCAAACTCAATGAACGCGAGCTCAGCGAGGTGCTCAATGTCTCGCGCACGCCGCTGCGTGAAGCCATCAAGATGCTGGCCGCCGAAGGCCTGGTCGAGTTGCTGACCAACCGTGGTGCGATTGCCGTCGAGCTGACCGAAACGGATGTGATGAACACCTTTGAGGTGATGGCCGGGCTGGAGGCCCAGTCGGGCGAACTGGCTGCGCAGCGCATCACCGATGCCGAACTGGTTGAGATCAAGGCCATGCACTTTGAAATGCTGGCCGCGTACACACGGCGCGACCTGCCGACCTATTACCGGCTCAACTCGGCCATTCACAGCGCCATCAATGCCGCAGCCAAAAACCCGGTGCTGACCGTGACCTACCAGCAGGTCAATGCCCGCCTGCAGGCGCTGCGCTTCAGGTCCAACCAGGATGGCGAAAAGTGGAAGGCCGCCGTGAAGGAACACGAGCAGATGATCAGCGCACTGGAAGCGCGCGATGCGGCAGCCATGCGCAAGGTGCTGCTGGACCACCTGGTGCACAAGCGCGACGTGGTGGTTGAACAATTGCGCGCCTCAAAAGGCGCCACTTCCGACATAACCGGCGACAAAGCCAAAGCCTGAGAACATGAACGCACCCCTGCCCCTGAAAGTGGTTCGCGCAGCTGCCGCCCACGACGAAAACACCAACTACGACGGCGTCGCCCGCATCAGCAACGAGGTCGCCGGCAAACTGGCGGCCCGGCTGGCGGCAGAGACAGGCGGCGAAATGCTGTTCAGCGGTGCAGACCGTGGCCGTTACGCCACCGATGCATCGATCTACCAGATGACGCCGGTGGGCGCGTTTGTGCCGCGCAGCATGCCGGACGTCAAAACCGCCCTCGACATCTGCCGCGACATGGGCGTGCCCATGGTGGCGCGCGGTGCGGGCACATCGCAGTGCGGCCAGACGGTGGGCGCCGGCCTGGTGGTGGACTATTCAAAACACCTGCGCAACATAATTGACCTTGACGTGGCCAACCGCACTGTGGAGGTCGAGCCCGGCATCGTGCTGGACCACCTCAACGCCGCACTGAAAAAACACGGCCTCTGGTACCCGGTCGATGTGTCAACCAGCGCGCAGGCCACGCTGGGCGGCATGGCCGGCAACAACTCGTGCGGCAGCCGCAGCATTGCCTACGGCAACATGGTGCACAACGTGCTGGGCATGCAGGCCTGGACATCCGGCGGCGACCTGCTCGACCTCGGCCCGTATGCGCACAGCAGCGGCAAGGCACGCGCGTTGGGCGACTACGTGCGCGGGCTGGCGCAACAACTGCAACCCGACATTGCCGCGCGCTGGCCCAAGGTGATGCGGCGTGTGGCGGGCTACAACCTCGACATCTTCAACAACCAGAGCGAGCGGCCTTACACCGCCGACGGTTCAGTCAACCTGGCGCATCTGCTGATCGGCAGCGAAGGAACGCTGGGCCTGACGAAGTCGCTCAAGCTCAAGCTCAGCGAATTGCCGCAGTCCAAGGTGCTGGGCGTGGTGAACTTCCCGACCTTCTACCGTGCCATGGATGCGGCGCAGCACATTGTGAAGATTGGCGAAGGCACGCTGACGGCGGTAGAACTGGTCGATCGCACCATGATTGATTTGTCGCTTCAGAACCCGGTGTTTGCGCCTACCGTGCGCAGCGCGCTCATAGGCAACCCGGCGGCTGTGTTGCTGGTGGAGTTTTCAGGCGCGAACAAAACCGAACTGCTGCCCCAACTCAAACGGCTGGGCGAGCTGATGGGCGATTTGCTGCTGCCCGACTCTGTCGTCGAACTGATCGACGACGCCGCGCAAAAGGCCCTGTGGGAAGTGCGCAAGGCGGGCCTGAACATCATGATGAGCCTGAAGGGTGACGGCAAGCCAGTCAGCTTTATTGAAGACTGCGCTGTGCCTTTGGTGCACCTGGCCGAGTACACGGACGCGCTGACCGAGGTGTTCAAAAAATACGGCAGCAAGGGCACCTGGTACGCGCACGCGTCTGTGGGCACGCTGCATGTGCGGCC
>JAZKHN010000043.1:0-3374 GCA_040385325.1 Pseudomonadota bacterium | reverse complement strand
GGCCTAAAAAGCCTCTAAAAATGCCTCCAGAGGGCATTCTCAGCCCTTCTGGCGGTCAAAAACTGTGCGAATTTACCGGTCAGCTATTTAATGCCTCATAAATGAAGCATTAAGTCATTAGTGATTCATATTTGGCACATTAAATCATCGACCTGAAGCCAGGGCTGCAGCCAGCAGGCCAGCGGAACGCCCTGCATGCGCATGCGTGATGGCCAGGCCCAGCGCGTCTGCTGCGTCCTTGCCCGGCAGGGCGGGCAGCTTGAGCAAACGCATCACCATCTGCTGCATTTCTGCCTTGCCGGCCTTGCCGTAACCGGCGATGGATTTTTTCAGCTGCAGCGCTGAATACTCGGCAACTGGCAAATTGGCGGATACCAGCGCCGTGACGCAGGCACCGCGCGCCTGGCCCAGCAGCAGCGTTGCCTGCGGGTTGACGTTGACGAAGACGATCTCGACCGATGAGCAGTCGGGCTGGTAGCGGTCGACCACTTCGCGCACACCGTCGAACAGCACCTTGAGCCGCGCGGGCAGGTTTTTGGTGTCCAGGTGTTTGGTGGTGATGGTGCCGCTGGCGACATAACGCAGGTCGTGCCCGTCCACATCCACCACGCCAAAACCGGCGATTTGAAGGCCGGGATCGATGCCAAGTATCCTCATTCGGCCCCCACGCTTTTCACTTCGTGTAATGCGCTGCCCCCCAAGGGGGCTAATTTCCCTTGGGGCGGCCCGGCGGGAAATTGCCTAAACACCGAAATACCAGCGCACGGAATGAAAAAACACCGGCGCGGCAAAAAACAGCGCATCCACGCGGTCGAGCAGGCCGCTGGCACCGGTGACGCCTATGCCGCGTTTGCCCCAGTTGGGAATGCCGCGATCACGCTTGAGCGCTTTCATCACCAGATGGCCGAGCGAGCCGGACACGCAGGCGATAAACGCCATGGCGACGGCCTGCGCCGGCTTGAAGGGCGTCAGCCCGGCCATCACGCCACCGATCAGGCTGCCGACGACAACGGCAATCATCCAGCTGGTCCAGTTAAAGCTTTTGCTGACATCGGGTGCACTCGGTGCGCGCTTGAGCTTTCGGCCCACCAGGTGCTGCACGATCATGCAGCTCTGCACGACAAACACCAGGAAGAACACAAGAAAGGCGTTCTTGCCCTGGTACTGCGGAAAGTTCAGCAGCAGCAGCGCTGGCACATGGCTGCAACCGTAGACACAGACGACGATGCCCCACTGCAGCTTGGCGTTGCGCTCCAGGAAACGCTGCGTGTCACCTGCCAGCGCGCTGACCACAGGCAGCAGCAAAAACACATACACCGGGATGAACACGGTAAAGAGGTTGAAGGAGCGTGTGATCACCATCGCAAACTGCACGGGCAACACCACAAAAAACGCCAGCACCAGGCTGCGGTGATCGCCCTTGCGGGTCGGCGACAGTGTGATGAATTCGCGCAGTGCAAAAAAGGCAATCAGCCCGAACAGCACAGTCGCGACCGTCTCGCCCAGCGCCCAGCCGACCCAGAACACGGCAGACATCGCCCATGAGGTGCGCAGCAGGCGGCTGAACTCGCGCAGCTTCTGCGTGTAGACGTCGTCTTCGCGGTTGTCCCTGAGCGCCATGACGAACGCGACCACGCTGATGATGGTCAGCAGGCCGAACACGACCACGAACAGCAGGGCGACCTGGTTGGACGGAGAGAGGTTACGCAGGAAGCTGTTCATCAGGCTTCCCTCAGCGCCATCACGGCATCGCGTGCACGGGTCAAAAAGTGGCCGCGCTCTTCACCGGCGCCCAGCGCAATCGGCGCGCCGAAAGTCACCGAACACAAAATCGGCACCGGTACCACTTCGCCCTTGGGCATGACGCGCTGCACGTTGTTGATCCAGGCGGGCACCAGCACAACATCGGGGAATTTTGTTGCGAGGTTGTAGAGGCCGGATTTGAAGCTTTGCGGCTCTTCCTGGTTGCCGCGCGTGCCCTCGGGGAAGAGGATGATGGAGTCGCCGTTGTTCAGCGCCTCGATCAGCGGCTCCAGCGGGTCCTGGTCACTGGTCTTGGCGCGATCAACGTAGATGGCGTTGAACACCGCAGTGGTCACCCACTGCTTGAAGGCGGTTTTGGTCCAGTAGTCCTTGGCGGCAATCGGCCGTGTAATGCTGCGCAGTTCTTCAGGCAGTGCGGCCCACATCAGCAGCAGGTCGGCGTGGCTCTGGTGGTTGGCAAAATAAATGCGCTGCTCGGCCTTGGGCGGGCAGCCCAGCCAGCGTGCCTGTGCGCCCGTCAGAAGGCGTATCAAGCCCAGTAAAAACCAACCCATCATCTTTGCCAGCATGGGGTAATGATAAGCGGCCGTATGAAGGCAACCAGGTGGGGCTTACGCCAAGCGCATCGTCAGCGGGTCAGGGCAGTTCGACGCCACCCATGCGTGCGGCAATGGTGCCTGCCCGCGATGACAGGTAACCCGAGCCCGAACGGGTTTCAAAGTATTTGGGCCGGGGCTGCATCACGGCAAGGCGTGCTGCTTCATAGGCGGTCAAACTGGCTGCCGGCTTGCGGTAGTAATGCTGGGCCGCGGCCTCTGCACCGAACACGCCTTCGCCCCATTCCACGCTGTTGAGGTAAATCTCGAGAATCCGTTCCTTGCTGAGCAGCACTTCAAGCATCAGCGTCAGGACCAGTTCCTGCCCTTTGCGCAGCAGCGTGCGCTCACCCGAGAGAAACAGGTTCTTGGCCAGCTGCTGCGTGATGGTGGATCCGCCCACAATTTTTGGTGCCCTGGCCGGTGCAAGCTGTGCCTTGCCCGAGGGCGCGGCGCGGCTGGCCGATTTCTGCACCCGTTGCTCGGCCTTGGCGTTTTTGTCCCATGCTTTTTCCAGCGCCTCGATGTCCACGCCGTCGTGCTCGATAAAACTCGCGTCTTCAGAGGCGATGACGGCACGCTTGAGGTTGTCCGAAATTTTTTCGTAGGGCACCCACTGCTGCCGCCACTTCAGGCTGCCGGTGGTGGTAGCCACGCGGTAGGTTTCGGAGCGCTGGAAGGCCGTTGATTCAGGGCTGACCGCAATCATCACCGCAATACGCGCGACGAAATAAAGTTGTAGCGCCAGCCCGGCAATCACGATCAGCCCAATCAGGCGCATCACGGCTTTCATGCGGCGTGGTCTTTCGATGTGATGGCCATGTGTCCCGGCTCAGCGGTTGGTGAGTTTTGTCTCAAGCGTTTCGTCCTTGGTGAACTTGAAACGCGAGACCACCACAATCTGGTCGGCCCGGCGACGCATCGCGGTGCTGAAGCGCTCGAAGGGCCCGGTGCCCTTCACGATGGTTTGCGCACGCCTGTCCAGTGTCAGGTTGCCTGAGGTCTCGACCACTT
>JAZKHN010000042.1:0-24044 GCA_040385325.1 Pseudomonadota bacterium | reverse complement strand
CGCAAGTACAAGGAATACGGCATCAACGAAAAGCCGTTTGTCATCGTCAAGGCCGACAACGGCACCTACGGCATGGGCATCATGACCGTGCGAGACGTGAAAGACCTGGAAGGCCTGAACCGCAAGACCAAAAACAAGATGAGCACCACCAAGGACGGCCAGCCGCTGACCGAGGTCATCATCCAGGAAGGTGTGCTGACCAACGAGCGCGTGCAGGACGCAGTGGCGGAACCGGTGGTCTACATGATGGACCGCTACGTGGTGGGCGGTTTCTACCGCGTGCACCCGGACCGCGGCATCGACGAAAACCTCAACGCACCCGGCGCCAGCTTTGTGCCGCTGGCCTTTGCCGACAGTGGCCGGCTCCCGCAGCCGGGTGAAAAGCCGGGCTCAAGTAGCCCCAACCGCTTCTATATGTATGGTGTGATCGGCCGCCTGGCCATGCTTGCTGCCAGTTATGAACTGGAAGCGACCGACCCTGAGGCTGAAATTTACGACTGAAGCGTCAAAACGCGTCAAAAAAAGCCCCGAAGGGGCTTTTTTAATGCCCTCAGTACCCCAAACACAACCTTGACACCGCATCCATGGCCTTGTCCACCGCATGCCCATTACAAGTTGTTGCACTGCAACAAAGCCGCCAATACTTCGCTTTAGGGGCTGGAGCCGACTTGCAAGCACCTTGCGGAAGCGCAAAATAGCGTTCCCAAAGGTAACCATTCCCGCCGCTGCCGGCCGTGTCTGCCGCAGGCCCTGAAAGCCCGCAGCCCGCTACAGCCAAAGACGGGAAGTTTTTGTGTCAAGTAAAAAATCATCTCTCGCGGCGCTCACACTGGGCGCCATCGGCGTCGTCTACGGCGACATCGGCACCAGTGTCCTGTATGCCATGAAGGAGGTATTTGGCTCAGGCCACGTTCCCTTCACCCATGAAAACGTTTACGGCATCCTGTCCATCTTTGTCTGGACGCTGACCGTCATCGTCTCCATCAAGTACGTGGCCCTGGTGCTGCGCGCAGACAACAACGGCGAGGGCGGGCTGATCGCCATGCTGGCCCTGGCGTCCACGGCTGTGAAAGACAAACCCCGGCTGCGCCGCGTGCTGCTGATCGTGGGTATTTTTGGCACCTCGCTGTTTTATGGTGATGGCGTCATCACCCCTGCCATTTCGGTGCTCTCTGCGGTCGAGGGTCTTGAAGTCGTGTCGCCGGCCTTCAAGCAGGGCGTCATTCCCATCACGCTGGCCATCCTGTTTTGCCTGTTCGCCGTGCAGAAAAAAGGCACGGCAGGCATAGGCAAATTTTTCGGCCCCATCACCCTCGTATGGTTTGGCGTGATTGCGTTGCTGGGCATTTCGCAGATCGTCACGCATCCGGAAATTTTGTATGCGGTCAGCCCGCATTACGCCGTGCGTTTCATGTGGGACAACCCCGGCATCACCTTCATCATCCTGGGGGCAGTTGTTCTCTGCGTCACAGGCGCCGAGGCGCTCTACGCCGACCTCGGCCATTTCGGCAAGCGGCCTATCCGGCTGGCATGGTTCACGGTCGTCATGCCCTGTCTGGTGCTGAACTATTTTGGCCAGGGCGCGCTGCTGCTGAGCAACCCTGACGCCGTCAAGAACCCGTTTTTCCTGATGGCGCCTGAATGGGCCCTGCTGCCGCTGGTTGGCCTGGCCACACTGGCCACGGTCATCGCATCACAGGCACTGATCACCGGTGCCTTCAGCGTCACCAAGCAGGCCATACAGATGGGCTATCTGCCGCGCCTGAACATCCAGCACACCAGCGTGCGTGATACCGGCCAGATCTACATGCCCTTTGTGAACTGGGGCCTGTTTGTCACCATCGTGCTGGCGGTTGTCATGTTCCGTTCGTCGAGCAACCTGGCGGCGGCCTACGGCATTGCGGTGTGTACCGACATGCTGATCACCACCATCCTGACCTTCTTTGTGATTCGCCACGGCTGGAACTACCCGCTGGGCCTGTGCATTGCCGCTACCGGCGTGTTCTTTGTCGTGGACTTCGCCTTTTTTGCCTCCAACCTCATGAAGCTGTTCGCAGGCGGCTGGTTCCCGCTGGTGATTGGCGGTGTGGTGTTCACCCTGATGATCACCTGGAAGGAAGGGCGGCACATCCTCAATGAAAAGTTGCGTTCCGACGCCATTGACCTGCCGGGCTTTCTCGACGCGGTTTTTGTCAGCCCGCCCGCCCGGGTGGAAGGCACGGCGGTGTTCCTGACGGCCGAGTCGGGCACCGTGCCGAACGCGCTACTGCACAACCTCAAACACAACAAGGTGCTGCACGAGCAGAACCTGTTTGTGACGGTGCGCAACCATGAGGTGCCCTGGATAGGCATGAACAAGCGTCTTGAAATCGAATCGCTGGGCCATGACTGCTGGCAGGTCAATGTGCATTACGGCTTCAAGAACGACCTGGACCTGCCCAAGGCGCTGCAGCAGATCAAGGGCCGGGGCTGTGAACTGGAAGCCATGAACACCAGCTACTTCCTGTCGCGCGACACCGTGGTGCCGACGATTGGCGGCGGCATGGCCACCTGGCGCGAAAAGCTGTTTGCGCAGATGCACCACAACGCCAGCGGCGCGGCTGACTTTCTGAACCTGCCCAACAACGCCGTGGTCGAACTGGGCAGCAAGATAGAAATCTGATTAGTGGTGGCAGGGGCAGGGCGACAGAGTCCCCAGCCTGGCACGCGGACATGCGACCTGCCAGAATCCCCGCATGCAGTTTTTCAGGGACCTGAACCTCTCGGCGTTCACTGCCGGTTTTGTGGCCGTGCTGGTGGGGTTCACCAGCTCTGTGGCCGTCGTCTTCCAGGCCGCGCTGGCGTTTGATGCCAGCCCTGCGCAAATCGCTTCATGGATGTGGGCGCTGGGTATTGGCATGGGCCTGTGTTCGGCGATTCCGTCGCTCTGGCTCAAAAAGCCGGTCATGGTGGCCTGGTCCACACCCGGCGCTGCGGTGCTGGCAACGGCGGGGCTGGCAGGCGGCTTTTCAATGGGTGAGGCGGTCGGCGCTTTCATGGTCAGTGCGGCGCTCATCGTGCTGGCTGGCGCTACCGGCTGGTTCGAGCGCATCATGGATCGCATTCCTGTCGCGATTGCATCGGCGCTGCTCGCGGGCGTACTCGCGCGCTTCGGTATCCAAGCATTTGCCGCCGCCCAAAGCGCCCTGCCGCTGGTGCTGCTGATGCTGGCGATCTATCTGGTAGCCAAACGCCTTGTGCCGCGTTATGCGGTGGTGCTGACGCTGGCAGGTGCCATCGTGTTCGCAGCATTGCGCGGCCAGCTGGCCTGGTCGGGAGTGGCGTTTTCACTGGCGGTGCCGGTCTTCACCCTGCCCGTCTTCACAGTGCAGGCCATCGTCAGCCTCGCGTTGCCGCTGTTTGTAGTCACCATGGCTTCACAGAACCTTCCGGGTGTGGCGGCCATACGGAGCGCGGGTTATGGCCCCGATGCGCCGGATGGCGGCATTCCGATCTCCAGAACCATCACCCTGGCCGGCATCGCCACCTTTTTGCTCGCGCCCTTTGGCGCGTTTGCGCTCAACCTGAGCGCCATCACGGCCGCGATCTGCATGGGACCGGAAGCGCATGAAGACCCGGGCAAGCGTTACACCGCTGCGGCGACCTGCGGGCTGATCTACATCGTTATCGGCACGTTCGGCGCAGCCGTCACCGGCATCCTCACGGCCTTCCCCAAAGAACTGGTGGTGGCCATTGCAGGCCTCGCCCTGCTGGGCACCATTGGCAGCGGGCTGGCCGCCGCCGTGAAAGATGAATCGCACCGTGAGGCCGCGCTCATCACCTTTCTTGTCACGCTGTCCGGCGTCGTCATTGCCGGCATCGGCTCGGCCTTCTGGGGCGTGGTCGCCGGCGCGCTGGCGCTGTTTGTACAACAATACCGAAAGCCTGCATCCACGCCGGCTCCCTGAATATTCAAACCATGAACATCCTTTTTGTCGCTGACCCGCTCGAATCCTTCAAGATCTACAAGGACACCACCTTTGTCATGATGCGCGAGGCGCAAAAGCGCGGCCACCGCATCAGTGCCTGCGAGACGCAGGACATCAGCTGGCAAACCGGCGGCAAGGTCAGCGCGCAGGTGCGTCACATCACGCTTACCGGCGATGCGGACACATGGTTTGTGGCCGATGCAAAACGCCCTGACCAGGTCGAAGTGCTGGCCGGCTTTGACGCCGTGCTGATGCGCAAGGACCCGCCGTTTGACAGCGAATTTTTCTACAGCACGCACCTGCTGGAGCAGGCCGAGCGTGAAGGTGCAAAAGTCTTCAACAAGCCGCGTGCCCTGCGCGACCACCCTGAAAAGCTCGCGCTGCTGGAGTTCTCGCAGTTCAGCGGCCCGACGCTGGTCACGCGCAACGCCGCAGACATCAAACGCTTTCATGCAGAGCACAAGGACATCATCCTCAAGCCGCTCGACGGCATGGGCGGCATGGGCATCTTCCGCGTGACACAGGACGGCATGAACCTCGGCAGCATCATCGAGACGCTGAACAAGGGCGGCGTGCAAAGCGTGATGGTGCAGAAGTTTTTACCGGCCATTGCGCAGGGCGACAAGCGCGTGCTGGTGATAGGCGGCAAGCCTGTGCCCTACAGTCTGGCGCGCATTCCGCAGGGTGGCGAGGTGCGCGGCAACCTGGCGGCCGGTGGCAAGGGCGTGGCGCAGCCGCTGTCGGTGCGCGATGCAGAGATTGGCAACACCCTGGGGCCGGTTCTGGCGGCGCGGGGTTTGCTGCTGGCAGGCATAGATGTGATTGGCGATTCGGTGACCGAGATCAACGTCACCAGCCCGACCTGCTTTCAGGAAATTTTTGACCAGACCGGCTTTGATGTGGCCGCGATGTTTGTGGATGCGCTGGAAGCGGCGCTGAAAGTCGCCTAAACGCCCAGCAGTGCGCCGCCGGCAAACACCTTGAGTTCGCCCGGTGCAAACGCCGTCCAGTGTTCGTTGGTGGTCAGCGGCGCAGTGACCACCACGGCTATCCTGTCAGTTTGGGCCGCATGCTCGGCAAAATTGATACTCACGTCCTCATCGCTCAGCGTGGCATGTGCGAACGGGTGCCTGCGTTCGACGTAATGCAGGATCTGCGTGTCGGGCTTTGACGACGCGTGGGCCCAAAGGGCTTCGCCGTTGCTCATCAAAAAATTGAAGGTGCCGTGCGTGGCAATCTGTGCCGCAAGTTCACGCAGCGTGATGCTCAGCTCTTCAACGCTGGGCACGCCCGCATGCGATTTGGCGAGCTCCTGCATGATCCAGCAGAAGGCGCGCTCGCTGTCGGTGGTGCCTACCGGCCTGAAATTGCCGTGCAGGCGCGGCGCAAAATCCGCCAGGTCACCGTTGTGTGCAAACACCCAGTAGCGGCCCCAGAGCTCGCGCACAAAGGGGTGGCAGTTCTCCAGCGCCACGCGGCCCTGGGTTGCCTTTCTTATATGCGAGATGACGTTGCGGCTCTTGATGGGGTAGCGGCTGATCAGCTCTGCCACCGGTGAGGTCGATGCAGGCTGGTGGTCCACAAAGTGCCGCAGTCCCCGGTCACAGTCCTCGCAGGCGTCACCTTCAAAAAAAGCGATGCCCCAGCCGTCGGCATGGTGGTCGGTGTTGCCGCCCCGTTGCGCAAAACCGCGAAAGCTGAAGGTCACGTCTGTCGGCGTGTTGCAGTTCATGCCCAGTAGCTGGCACATTTTTCAACTTTATTCATACTGGCGGTTAATGGAAAGTTCTGCAGGAAGCACAGCGCCAGTTGTACATGATTTTGCAGGCCTGCAGAATCTGCGGGCCATCACCTGCAATGCCTGGTGTTCTGCCGCTTCCCCATGCGGGCTGAGCCGACGGTGGGTGGGCTATCTGGTTGCCTGGATCTGCTCCTTGAGCCGCTCTGACATCGGTATGTTCAGCGGCTTGCCAAAGGGTGTTGGAGACAGAAAATATTTCGAATACCAGGTTTGCATGGTTCCCGTTTTCATCACATCTGCAATCACCGAATCGGCCAATGACTTCATGGCGGGATCTGCGCGCCGGATTCCGATTGCAATGGGTTCCTGCGAGAGCGGGGTCGGCAAAATGTCGAACTCTGCAGCGTTTGGCAGGGTACTTTTCTGGCTGGCCAGAAGTACGCCGTCACGTGCGTATCCCTTGACCCAGCCCAGTTGAATCTGCCCGATAGCCGCGTCGGCGCCTACCGCGCGGCTGACCTTCAGTACATTGCCCGTCGCGCTGGAATAGCCTGCAAGGGCCTGTTGTGCCGTGGTCGCATTGATGACCACCACCGTCTGGTCCTTGAGCTGGTCTAGCGATGTGATGTTGTCCTTGCCGCGCACCAGGATCTGGACCTGGTCATAAAAGATCGGGGTTGAAAATCCGACAAGCTGGCCGCGTTCCTCGGTGACGGTGAAGCTGTCGCAAAGCATGTCAATCTGGCCTTCACGCAGAAGCAGCATGCGCCTGTCTACAGCCACAGGGATGAACCTGGTCTTTTTAACGCCTCCGGTCACCGACGCAAGGCGATCGGCGATGGCGTTACAGAATTCAATCGCGTATCCCACGGGCTTTCCCGCTGAATCCTCCATGGCGAAGGGCTGGGCAGCCGGCCGGTAGCCGATGTTGATCTGGCCGCGGGACCTGATCTTGTCGAACGTTGCCTGTGCGGCAACGGTCTGGCTTGCAGAAATCAGGACCATGGCTGCAAGCGCCGCAAAACGTGTGATTCTCATAAGTCCCTCTTCCCCTGTTTTGTATAACGAGCGAAAAACCGGCAACGCATCTGACAACAGGCCTCCCGCCCGGTTGTCACTTCTCCCCTGCTTTGGCGGCGCGGGGCTCTTTGATTTTGGGTTTAATGCATCTGGCGGTCAAGCGTATTGGCCCGCGCGCGCGCTTCACTACAAAGGGTTACGCCTCTTTGTCCGCGGACTTGCCGGTCTCCGGGGGCACCCGCAGTTGCCAGGCCGCCAGCATGGCCAGCGCACACAGGGCCGCCAGCATCATGAATGATTCGTTAAAAGCGGCCAGACGCGCCGGGCTGCTCACCGGGTTGACCAGTGAATCACCATGCGCGCTCAAACGCCATTCCAGCACGATGCCGCACAGGCTCACGCCTATGGCACCACCCAGCATGCGCACAAAACTGATGGCGCTTGAGCCTTGCGACAGCAGGCTTTCGTGCAGCGGGCGCAGTGAGCCGAGGTTGAGCGAGGGCAGGATAAAGCCCAGCCCCACACGCCCGACGATGGACAGCATGACCAGTATCCACATGCCGGAGGCCAGGGTGATGGTGGTCATCAGTGCGAATGACAGCGTCAGCAGCCCGAGGCCAATGCCCACCAGCAGCCAGGTCGGCTGTTTGTCGGCGAGGCGGCCCACGCCTGCAATTGTCACGGCCAGTACAAAACCGGCAGGCAGCAGGATGGTGCCGACATACGAGGCCGACAGATTCAGGCCGAGCTGCATATACACAGGCAACAGGTAGGTCGAGCCGAACAGCGCGGTGCCGTAAATGAAGGCCACCATGCTGCCCATCGCAAACGGCCTGAAGCCAAACAGTGCCATGTTCATCAACGGTGCGCCGCCATTGGCCGACTGGCGGCGCTGCCACCAGACAAAGGCCGTGAAAGTCAGCGCGGCAGCAACCAGCAGCACCACCGCCTCGGTGGCATTGCTGCCATGCAACGCCACCATGCCGTTGAGCAGGCACAAGGTGCCGGCTGCACCCAGCACCAGGCCCAGCCAGTCAAGCCTTGCGCCGTTGCGGTCGGCCGCTGCGCCGCCCGGCGAGTTCATGGGCACATAGCGGTAAGCCATCCATATCGACACGATGCAAAACGGGACCACCATGAAAAAAATCGAACGCCAGCCGAACAGGTCGACCAGCACACCGCCGATGCTGGGTCCGATGGCGGGGGCGAGCACCACCCCCATGCCGAACAGGCCACTGGCTCGGCCCTGCTCATGCGGTGCAAAGGCCCGCATGATGATGATGGCCGGTATCGGCTGCACCACGCCTGCGGCAAGGCCTTCGGCGACGCGCGCCGCCAGCACCAGGCTGAAGTTGTTGGCCAGCCCACCCACCACACCGCCCGCCAGAAGCAGCAGCATGGTGCCGACATAGGTGTAGCGGTAACCGTAACGCGCCAGCAGCCACGGCGTGGTCAGCATGGACACCGTCATGGCCACCATGAAGCCGGACGTCACCCATTGCGCGCGGTCCTGGCCCAGCACAAAGTGGTGGCTCATGTCCGGAATCGCCACATTGATGATGGTCGACGACATGACCGACGCCATCGTGCCAATCATCACGGACAGCAGCAGCAGCCAGCGGTAACGCTCGCCGTAGCGGGCGCGCATTTCAGGCAGGGTGGAGGGGTGGCTCAAGATGGGGGCAGAGGGTCTTTAAAAGGGGACGCCTGTGTTCAACTGCGCTCCGACCACAGCTTGCCGCCGGTGGCCCAGTTCTCGCGTTTGATGTCGGTGATGAGGATGTCCACTGATTCAGGTGTGCTGCCCAGAATGTCGACGGTGGCCTGGGTGATGGCTTCGACCAGCTTTTTCTTTTGCTCGACGGTGCGGCCTTCCATCATTTCGATGTGGTAAGTGGGCATGGTGATTTCCTTGTTTGACGGGTTGGGATGCGCTGCGCGTGTGCGGCGGCTTGCCTCCATGATAAAAGCTTGGGCTGTTCCCGTTGGGGCAGTGGTCAAAAAAACCATCGTCGGCCATTTCTGACATGGCAAGGGGCAAAAGGGGCATGGCAGCGCCCGAGGCCCATGGCACACTGAGTGTCCGCCTGTGAAACCCCGGACTTCACGGGGTAGTCCTGCTCCCTAAAGAAGCCGCTGTCAGTCATGTCTTTTTCCAGCCAAAACAACCCACCCGACACTTCAGCATCTACCCTGACGCTGCAATCTCCTCATCTTGCAACACTGGCCGGCCGCGCCTATCGCTGCAAGTGTGGTGTGCCGGTTTTTTTCCGCAACAGCGAATGCCTGGCCTGCGGTACACCCCTGGGGTACGACCCTGAACAGGCACGCCTGCTGCCCCTGATGCCTGGCACCGCGCCTGATACCTGGGTGGTCTGGCAAGCCGAGGCCAATGCCGAGCAGCCCCAGCCGCAGGGCGATGCCAACCATATCCTGCCTGCACCCGCCCCGGCCTACACGCGCTGCCTGAACCTGCAGACGCCCGCCGCATGCAACTGGCTGGTTCCTGTTCAGGAAAATGCAGATGGCGCGCCGCCTGTGCTGTTATGCCGCGCCTGCAGGTTAAACCGCATCATTCCCGACCTCAACGACGCCGAGCACCCCGACAACGCCGTCCTTTGGGGCCGCATCGAGCTGGCCAAGCGCAGGCTGGTGTCGGCCCTGCTGGCCCTGGGCCTGCCCGTTGCCTCGCGCATCACTGAAGATACAGAGCGCGGCATGATGTTTGACATCCTGCGCTCACCCGACAACGGGCCCCACGTCATGACCGGCCACAACACGGGCCTGATCACCCTCAACCTCGAAGAAGCCGACGACGCTGTGCGCGAGGCGGTGCGCAAGGCCATGCGGGAACCCTACCGCACGATGCTGGGCCATTTCCGCCATGAGGTCGGCCACTACTACTGGGACCGGCTTGTCAGCGGTACGCCGTGGATGGACGGATTCCATGAACTCTTTGGGGATGAAAACCAGGACTACGCAGCCAGCCTGCGGCGGAACTACGAGCAGGGCCCGCCGGCACAGTGGTGGCTCAGCTACGTCAGCGCCTACGCCAGCACCCACCCGTGGGAAGACTGGGCCGAGTGCTGGGCGCATTACCTGCACATGCGCGACACCATCGATACCGCGCTCAGCTTCGGCATGATTGCCGACAGTGCACACCTCGAATTCACGCCTTACACGATAGACGCCCTTTACAAGCCTGACCATCCGGACGCCCAGAATTTTCTGGACTTCCTCAATGACTGGACGCGCCTGACAACCATGCTCAATGAAATGTCGCGCAGCATGGGGCAGCCCGATTTTTACCCTTTCGTATTGCCGCTGAGTGTGGTGGCCAAGCTGCATTTCATTCACCTGCTGGTGACCTCCGCGAGCTGGCTGCCTGAAGACGCCGGTGTGGTGCGCGCTGCACAGCAAGAGGTCGACCAGCAGATTGACGGGCAAATGCAGACACAAAGCCAGGGGCAGGATGATCAGGGCCAGTGGCAGCAAGACGCCCTTCCGGGCGACGCGGTTCAGGAAGACACCGTCCAGAACGCCTGATCCCTTGCGTGACCTGCTCCGGGGTGCCGGGCAGCTCAGTCCTCTTCGCCAGTGCTGCCCATGCACCAGAGCATGCGGGCAAACTCCGGTTGCAACTGTTTTCTGGCCTCGCGGTCCATGCCTGAGAGGGCTGTGCGCAGGTCCATGCGCTGGCGCGACGGCAGTGGCATGCGTGATGCAAACACAATGCAGTTGCTTTTTTCAAGCGCTGCGGCCTCGACAACATGGCCGGCAAAACTTCTTTGCAGGCGGGCCAGGCACAGCGCGTAGTCGGGGCTGTCGTGGTGCAGGTTGACTGCCAGCACGCCATCGGGTGCCAGGGCGCGCGCGCAGTCATCGTAAAAAGCCTGTGAACACAAGGCAGGCGGTTGTCCCTGCAGATCGAACCCGTCCACCAGCAGGACATCAAGGTCGCCGGCCTGCTTCGCCACAAAATCCGCGCCGTCGCATGGCAGCACTGTGAGCCGGTGATCGTTATCGGGAATCATGAACTCGCGCCGCAACGCAATGATGTGGGGGTTGATCTCTGCCACGGTGATACGGCAGGCGGGCAGTTGCCGGTAGCAGAATTTAACCAGCGAGCCGCCGCCCAGGCCCACCATGCCGATGTGCGCCGGCGCCGGCCTGAACATCAAAAATCCCATCATGGTCCGGGTGTAGTCGACCTCCAGCAGCCACGGATTGCGGCTGTCCATGCGGCTTTGCAGCTCGTCGAGCGAGAAGTAAAGAGACTTGCTGCCGGCGTCATCGCGCACAAATGGAATTGAACAAGGCGCAGGGGTGCCGGAATGCGGTGCTGCATGCGTGGCGACGGCGATGTCTGAAAGTCCGTCGAGCTTGGGCCATAACATGTGGGGGGTCCGGGCCATTTTTGTGGTTCGCTGCGCGGGATACAAACAGTGCTGATTGTAGGATGCACCCATGGCCAGGCCACCCCGCAGTCACCACTACCACGTCTATGTCGTCGAGCTCGCGCCCGAAGTCTGGGACATTGCGCGTTTTCGCCGCGCCAACCCCGACTATGTGCTGGGCAAGCCGTTTGTGTACGTCGGCATGACGGGGCTGGACCCCGATGTGCGCTTCGATAAACACAAGGCCGGCATTCAGGCCAACCGCTATGTGCTGGACTTCGGCGTGCGGCTCTTGCCCAGGCTTTATGAGATGTACAACCCCATGCCCTACGAAGGCGCGCGCGACATGGAGGTTGAGCTCGGTATCGGCCTGCGAGAGGCGGGCTACGGCGTATGGCAGGCGTAAAAAGCCCGGGAGATCGGTCCTATTCGAGCACGCTGACGGTCAGGCCATGGGTCTCCGAAAATGCCTTGAGCACTTCAGCCAGCTGCGCGTCCTGCAGCGTGGTGGTGATCTCGACAATCCTGTTGTTGCTGCCCTTGTGGCTGTCGCTGACGATTACCGATGCTGCGCCGTCCTTTGCTGCAAGCAGTCCCTGAAGCGAAGGCCCCAGTGTTTTCATCACCTCGTCGCCAGCAGGCGGCGGTGCCGATGACTCAGCGTAGAAGACTTCAAAAGAGAAATTGGTTTTGGTGCTCATGCCTGCCATTGTCCGGCGGGCACTGCCGCCTGCAGCGTCGGACAAGGCCGCCAACCCGCCTGCGCGTGTTGGGCCTACGCGGTTTCAAACTCGTCCTGCGGCGCAGACGAGGGTTCAAAGTCCGGCCGTGATGGGGTCTTCTTTTTTGCCCTGGCGCTGGCTTTTGCCGTGACGGCATCAAGCGCCTGGCCCACCACGGCATGGGCATCGACAGGCCGCAGCCAGCGCTGCATGATGAGTTTTTCGCAGCTGCGTCTGGTCATTGAATGCGGCTGGCCGCCATGGCTGAGGAACATGAAGAGCGTCGCCTTGGTGCTGGCCCATATCAGCTGCGCGCGCAGCCAGTTGTGTTTTGAATACAGATCCACCCACTGGCCGGTGCGCAGGCGCATCAGGATGGCTTCGGCTTCCTGGCTGCTGACCCCTGCCGTGCCTGTTGTTGAGTCGCCGGCGGCTGCAGGCCAATGGGCGGAAAGACTTGCAGGGGCGGAATCCCGGCCAGCCTCAACTGGGGCCGGCACGGCCGCCTCCTCTCCCATGGCCTCAAGCTCCCCGGGCGCTGTCGGCAGCGTGTCTTCAAAACCGGCTGCATCCAGCTCATCGCGGCCCAGCCAGGGCTGGCCGGCGGCCTTTGCGCGGCGTTGTTCGGGTGTGGCTGGCAGCTCCTCGGGCTCAAGTGCCACAGCGCCTGACTCCTCGGCGTCGCGCCTGCTTTTGAGCCGCCGCAGTTTGAGCACGGGCCTGTGCAGCTTCATCAGCGATTCAAAAAACTTCTCGTTCTCTTGGGGTGCCTGGCCGAGCATGTCCAGGCCGGTGTGCAGTTTTTCAAGCAGGCCGGGAATCATGTCGATCAGGCGTGCCGGACGCTTGAGTGTCACGTCGCGCTTGACGCTCCAGAGCAGATCGGGCACGACCGAGCCGAAACCTTCGGGGTCAATCTGGTTGCGCTGGTCGGTCAGTCTGGCGTGGGCCATCGCCAATGACCAGGGGCCGAACAAAAAGTCCAGCACCACGCCGGGCACGTTGTCGAGGTCAGAGCGTGAGCTCATGTCAAAGGCAATCTGGTCGGCGCGCTCCTGCCGCTCTTCGGCAAAGTGCAGGGCCTTGAGGACCTTGTGCCGGCTTGCAAACTCGGCCTGGTCCTGTTCGTCCCAGGCCTGTTCCAGGCGGGCCAGCACCGTGGCGAAAGGCCTGGCATCTCCAATCGCCAATGCATTGAGTTCATTGAACGCGCGGGTCAGCGCGCCAAAAAAACCTGCAAATTCGGCACTGTATTCGTCGTTGTATTTGAAGCTGCGCTGCGCCACACGCTCCATCAGCCGCCTGCCCGCATGCCGTTCATCGCTGAAAAAGCGCGGGTCCACCATGGCCAGGCGCAGCAACGAGGGCTCCAGCGCCACAATCGCCTCGCGCACGGGTACCAGCAGGCGCGGGTCCTGCGCCACCTGGTTGACCAGCTTGCGTACCACTTCCAGGCCCAGCACCTGTCCGACCTGGGTGGCCTCCTTCTTGAGCTGCGTGCGCACGATGGCGCGCTCGCGCGAACGGCCGTAACTGCCCCAGACTTTCGGGCTCAGCGGGCTTGACACATCCACATGCCGCGCCGGCCTGTCAACCGCTGCCAGGGCTTTATAGCTGCGTTCCTCTTCAGCCGGCCCGGCATCGTGCAGCTCCGCGGCGGCAGAGTCTGGCGCGGCCCTGAGCGAGCTCAGTTCTTTTTCGACGGTGGCGTAGTACGAAGGCGCCAGGCCCTGCTGTGCATGGCTGCCGCCGTGAAACAGAAACTCCTGAAACAGCTCGTCCCTGATTTCGTAGTTCGAGAGGTCGGCGTATTGCGACGGTTGCTTCCAGCCCGAACCGCTGCTGCCATCGCCCTTTTGGGCGTCTTCCCCTGCCTTGCCGCTTGCCGTGCCCTGGCCGGCTTTGCCGGCAGGCGTTTGCAGCACACGGTAGTGCGCCGCCTGCACATGCGCAAGTTCCAGCAGGTGAATCACGCGGCCGTAGATTTTCTGTATCTCCTGGGCCAGGGGCCCGGCCAGGTGTTTGATCCACAACGCCAGCGTGGCGGCATCAGAATGGCTGCCGGCCATGATGTCCTGCAGCACGCGCGCAAATATCTCCGGCCTCAAGGGGTTGAGCTCCGGCCTGACATTGGCCAGACCCTGCGCCGAGCTGATCAGGCTGTCGAGTTCGGCAAGCGTCTGCTCCACACGCGGCAGGATTTGCTGCAACAGGCGTGATGACTCAATCGCCTGCGTCACGTCGGCGTCTTCGACCAGTGAAAACGTCTCAGTGCCCAACAGCCGGCCAGCGCTTCTGGCGGGTATGTGGCCGCTTTCAGGGTCAGATTTCGGCAGGTGTTGTGTCCGCACCTCAACCACAGCGGCTTCGACGCTTTGACCGAAGGCCGTCAGCAGTTCAGCCGCATAACGCGCACTCCATGCGGCTTTGCTGTCCTGCAGTATTCGCCAGGCCAGCGCCAGCTCGTCGCGCTCGGCCACCTTCATGCTTTTGAGTTCGGCATCCTGCAAAACTGCAACGGCGGCGTCCATGCAAAGTGGCAGCGCAGACCGCGCGGCATGGGCCGCCTCCTGGAGGCAGGTTTGAAGGACGTCGGACTGTGAAGCCATTGGCGGGACACTTCCGCAAAAGTGGGGGTAAGCGCATGTCGTCACCGGCGTACCTTCCTGACAGGCAGGCGCTGGCGGCGACCTCAAGCTAGGTTAAGGGTCAATCACGGCTTCAGCGCAAAGCTTGCAAAGAGTTTCAATTGGTTTCGACTGCATACATATGATCCGCGCGACGGGATGGCTGGGCGCCTGGTCACGACATCAAGGCTATCTGGCGTTGCACTGACCTGCCCCAACCCAGGCCTGGGAGGTGCCTGAAAGGAAGTTTAGAGCTGATTTTTAACGTATACGTTAAAAATTGCCCAAATGTTAACCTGTGTATTAACATTTTGGTCGGCCAGACCCGCTGCAGGCCGTCAAATCCTGAAAAATGCGATAAAAAAGGCTGTTTCAGGCACTAAATCGGGCTACAGACCAATGAACACGTGCGTAAGCAGCTATGAAATACATAGCAAAAAGCGGGCAACAGGAAGACGTCAGGACACTCAGGCGGACACCAGACGTATCAGGCTGATCTCCGACGGCGCGCCGAAACGCTTGGGTGGGCCCCAGTAACCGGTGCCGCGGCTGGTGTAAACCCACAGGTCTTTCAGGCGGTGCAGGCCGTGGGTGAAAGGTTGTTGAAACTGCACAAAAAGGTTCCACGGGTAAAACTGGCCGCCGTGCGTATGCCCCGACAGCTGCAGGTCAAAGCCTGCCTCCGATGCGGCGATGGCGCTGCGCGGCTGGTGGGCGAGCAGCAGGCGCACGGGCGCGGCCTGCGGTGCGCCGTCCAGCGCCGCCTTCGGGTCGCTGCGGTGCGATTCGTCGAAATGGTGGGCGTTGTAGTCGGTCACACCGGCCAGCACCAGCGCCGCCATGATCTGGGAATCATCCTGCGGGTCGCCGTGGGGCGTCATGGACGTGTTGGCCGGTTTGCCGTGGTGCAGCACCACATGCTCGTTCATCAGCACCGTCAGGCCCATGCGCCGCAATTCGGCCACCCAGGCGTGCGCGCCCGAGTAGTACTCATGGTTGCCGGTCACCACGTAGGTCCCATGGCGCGACTTCAGGTCTGCCAGCGGCGCGATATGCCCGGCGAGGTCGGCCACCCTGCCGTCCACCAGGTCACCCGTCACCGCCACCATGTCAGCCTCCAGGCTGTTCACCCGGTTGACGATGCGCTGTAGCCAGGCGCGTTTGATGGTCGGGCCGATGTGGATGTCGCTGAGCTGCGCCACCGTGAACCCGTGCAGCGCAGAAGGCAGCCGTTTGATGGGCACATCGACACGCACCACGGCAGGCGTGCGCCGCGCATTGAGGAAGCCGAGCACGGTGACCAGCAGGGCCAGCGCGGGCACCGCCTCGGCCGAGACCACACCCAGCGCCTGAAGTGGCAGCTGCAGGCCGGCGGCATTGACCAGCCAGAGCACCAGCAAGGCAGCGTCGCGCAACAGCGTCATGACAAACAGCGATGAAAACAGCCCCATCATCAGCAGGCCGACCCAGCTGAGGCGATCTGCCCAGGGCTGTTTTGCAATACGGCTGCCCGCAAGACCCAGGGGCATCACCAGCGGGGACAGCACCAGTACGGCGAGCAAGAGCGTCTGCAGGCGCGGGTACGCCCCAAGACCGGGCATGAGGCGCCAGCCGATATAGGCATGGAGCAGCGCGGTGAGCGCCACAAGGGGATAAAAACGCATAAGCTTCCGGTGGAGAAACCCGCAGGTGGGTTCTCTGCGCATCGTATTCAAGTGCCGGTATCAAGCACTTTCGATGCCACCGGAAAGAGCCGGGGTTTGTGCGGCAGGAAGGGACGCCAACATCCCTTGAGCCCCAGCCCCGCGTTCAGGAGGTGCCTGTCACAGCCTTGTTGAACTCTTCACGCGAAATGAAAGTGTCGCGGTTGGTGTCTATCTGCTCAAAGCGCTTTGCGACTTCAGGAAAGCGCTCGGCTTCGGCGCGCGTCAGGCGGGCATCGTGGTTGTCGTCGGCACGGTCGAATGCGGCGTTGACTTCGGTGCTGGTGAGCTGGCGGGGCGCCTGGGTTGCTGCTGGGGCGGGCGGCGCTGCGGCAGGTGCAGCAGTCTGGGCATGGGCGGCCTGACTGGCGGCGAAAAGGGCCGCGGCGGCAAAACTGCAAACCACCATGGTGCGGACTGCCGGCATGGGTTGAGCCGTCCTAGAATTAGCCTGGTGGGTGGGTAAGGAAGAGAGTGTCATCAGTAGAAATCCTTTTCGAAGCTGGAAAAGTCCATTCCAACCCGATTCACCGCGTTTTGCCAGTACTCTTGCCTGATGTTTCCTCGCTGACATCATCACGCACAAGGACACATTTCTTTTCGTTTTCCGTTTCGTATTTTCTGCGTCAGCCAGGACTTGTACCCGCACATCATCCAATCGACCACTGGACTTTTATGGCCAACAGACTTTCACAGATCGCCACGCGTACCGGCGACAACGGCACCACCGGGCTGGGCGACAACACCCGCGTGTCCAAAGACAGCCTGCGCGTGCATGCCATGGGCGATGTGGACGAACTGAACTCGAACATCGGCGTGCTGTTGTGCGAAGAAATGCCCGACGGCGTGCGCGAGCTGCTGGTCGAAGTGCAGCACCAGCTCTTCAATCTGGGCGGTGAGCTCAGCATTCCCGGCTTTGAGCTGCTCAAGCCCGAAGCTGTCGCCCTGCTTGACTCGGCGCTTGAAGAGCACAACAAGACCTTGCCGCGCCTGGCCGAGTTCATACTGCCAGCCGGCTCGCGCGCCGCATCGCTCGCCCATGTGTGCCGCACCGTGGCAAGGCGTGCAGAGCGTGCCGTGGTCGCACTGGGCGCAGAAGAAACGCTGAAAGACGCACCGCGCCAATATCTGAATCGTTTAAGCGACCTGTTGTTTGTACTGTCGCGCGTGCTCAACCGCATGAATGGCGGCGACGATGTGTACTGGAAAAGCGAAAAGCTGAAAAACAGCTGAGTCAAGGCAAGGTCCGCCGTGGAACCGGCTTCGCCGGGCCACCAGCGGCGTCCCCTGCAAGGGAAGAACAGGCTACACGCAGTGAGCCTGGACAGGGGTGAGCAACTACCGCGGCTGGAGGACGGCCATGGTGATTCGGGACACGCAGACCAGCTCACCTGATTCGTTGGTGATCTCTATGGCCCAGACCTGGGTGCTGCGGCCGATGTGTACCGGGCGGGTAATGCCGGTCACCCAGCCGCTGGACGCGCCTTTCAGGTGGTTGGCATTGATGTCCAGGCCCACCACGCGGTGACCTTCAGGGGCTGCGTAAGCAGCGCCGCACGAGCCCAATGTTTCAGCCAGCACCACAGATACCCCGCCATGCAGCAGGCGATAAGGTTGTACGGTGCGGTGATCAACGGGCAGGCGGGCGCGTATGAAATCGTCGCCGACCTCGAGAAACTCAATGCCCAGGTGGGACACGGCCGTGTTGACGGCGGATGCCGTGAGGGCTTCGACAGAGATGGCTTGTTTCCAGATGGGCATGGGTATTTGAACCAGGGGTTTCTATGCGGCGGGTCACAACTATAAGGCGGCTGCCTACAGCGGGCGGGCATGTTGTCGCGCTGCGCGTGGGCTTCGGCCGTTTATGCTGAAGCCAATGGCCTGCACAAGATCCCATTCATGACACGCGGCCGCAAATGGCTTGTGGGGGTTGCCGCGTCTGCCTCCGTGCTGGCGCTTGCCCTTGGCATCTTCTTCAGCCTTCTGCCCTCCGATGAAGAGATCGCAACCACTGCGGCCGCCAAACTGTCAGATGCCCTCGGCGCTGACGTTCGCGTTGGCGCTGTGCAGTGGCAGGTTTTTCCGTCTCCGGCGGTCATGGTTCAGGATGTATCCATCGCCCGGCCGCAGCCGATTACGCTGAAGTCACTGGTGCTTTACCCAGAGCTGGGCGCACTCTGGCGCAGGCACGTCAAATTCAGCCAGGTCACCCTCGCGGGGGCGGTCGTGCCGCAAATGTCCCTGCGCGGCCTTGGCACAGGCAGGACCGCTCAAGGTGACACCGGGCAGTGGACCGTTGATCCCCTGCCCCTTGCGCGTTTTGTTTTCAGCGATGTGACCTGGATCTCGCGTCGCGGCATACCCGTCATTTATGACGGCGAGGTGGATTTCGACATGAACTGGCGTCCGCGCACTGCTGCGTTGAGGCGGCCGGGCATCACCCCACCCGCAGAACTGGTACTCAACCGCAGCGGCGATGAAGACCGCTGGGCGGTCGATATCAAGGTGGGAGATGGCACGGTCAATGGCCAGGTCAGTTTGCAGGAACTCGTTGGTGGCCGCCTGAAGTTGTCGGGGCGGCTCAAGCCCGACAAGGTGGAGGTCTCCAGTGCGCTGGAGGCCTTTAACCGCAGGCCAGCCGTTTCGGGCCGGGCGAGCGGCGACAGCACTCTTTCTGCAGAGGGCGACACCCTGCTTGACCTGGCGCAGTCGCTCAATACCAAAACGCCTTTTGTGATGGGCCCCGGCAAGCTGCTGCGCTTTGACCTCGACAAGGCAGTCCGCAGCATCGGCAGGGACTATAGTGGCCAGACACCCCTCGACTCCGTCACGGGGCTGCTTGAAACACAGAACACCCCGGAAGGCATGGTGAGTTATTTCAGGGACATACGCGCAAAGTCGGGGGCGCTGAGTGCCTCGGGCAACGCCAGGCTTTTCAACCGCCAGATCGAAGCGGAATTCGCTGTGGACCTGGTCGACGGGATCGTCGGTGTGCCGCTCAAGGTGAGTGGCCCCACCACCGACGTCAAGGTCAGCGTGCCGCCCGGCGCAGTGGCCGGTGCGGTGGTCGGCACCGCCGTGCTGCCCGGCATAGGCACGGCCATAGGCGCGCGTATTGGCGCGACGCTGGGTAAAATTTTTGGGCCGACACCCGCTGCGTCAGCAAGCAAAAAGTAGTACACAAATAGGCGGAAAAGCCCTCTGGCATGCGATTTCCGTTATCCTGCGGGTTCGTAGATCAAGACCCCAGCCCCATGCAACAACAGACCGCAAGCTCCCAACCGTCAACGCCTCTGTCACGTGCCCTCGACCAGAATGAAGGTGTCAGGGACGTTGTCGAACAGTCCGCCGCCGAACTGGTGGTGATCAATGCCGTGCTGAAACAGGAACTCCCCGACGATACCAAGGTGGGTGAAGTCGCCCAGGCACTGCTCAAAACCGATGAGCTGGAAACCCGGATCACCGAAACTGCCCAGGAGCTTGCTGATGTCAACGAGGTGCTGGCCCAGGAGATAGACGAACGCGCCGACCTTGAGCGTGAGCTGGCAGTCACCAAGGCCCAGCTCGAAAAGGCCAGGAACAAGCCCTGACCTGACAGTTGTCGCAGCGGCCCTTCAGGCCATGAACGCTGCCACCTCGCGCAGCACGGCCTCATCTTTCAGAATGCGCCGGTGGCCCAGACCCTCGGTTGCCACCAGCTTTGCTCCGTCAATCGCTTTGCCGTAGGCCACACCATCGGCAAACAGGTTGATGCTGTCCTGCCTGTCGTGCACCACCAGCGTGGCCACGCGTATGCGCCCACCCACCGCGTCGGGCTCGAACTGCGGCATCAGGATGCCCTCGCGTGCCTCGAAACGCCGCTGCATCGCAGCGCGTGTGCTCTCACGCAGGCCGAACACCCGGGCAAACAGGCGTGTGTATTCAAGTGGCGATGCAGGGGGCGCGATCAACACCAGGCGGCCAATGTCGAGGCCGCGACTGGCTGCGTAAGCGCTGGCATTGGCGGCCAGCGAATGCGCCACCACGGCGTGCAGCGCATAACCCTGCTGCTTCAGGCGCGCGGCCACATAGTCAAGTACGCGCGCAAACTGCGGCAGGTTGCTGGTCGCCCCGTCGCTGCGGCCGTGTGCCGGCATTTCAACAATCACGGGCAACAGGCCCTGGCGGCGCAAGGTATCGGCCAGCGCCAGCATCTGACCGGCATGCCCGCCCCAGCCATGCAGCAACAGCACCACACGGTCTGGTGCACCACTGGTGGGCGCATAAAGCGTGACGCTGGCATTTTCAAACGGCCAGTGTTCAATGTGCCACTCCGCAGACCATTGGCGCCTGCGGTTGATCCATTTCGGCGGCAACGGCGTGCCGAAAAGGCGATAGGCCGCGCGAACGGCCAGCGCCGGCCAGATGCGCTCTGATGCCGCCAGGCCGAGGCGGAACAGCCGCGTCATGCGGCTGGCGTTGTAAAAATCCGAGGTCGCGTCAAGCGATGTACGTGTCATGTGCGTGCCCGCTCAGTACCAGACCCAGTCATCGTTGCTGCGCGGCAGGCTGCGCAGCGATGCCAGCGCGGCCTTGCCCGCGCGAAACACACCATAAACACCGAGACCTATAAATAAAACCAGCATGATTTTCTCCTTTTATCGCACAACCGTGCGAAATCTACACCTGCAAAAACACATTGATACCCATCGTCTCAACCCAAAAATTCAGGCGCTGTAGCTTCTCAGAAGACGCGCCCAGGATGCCCGGGCACGCTCTGCGGACGTGGTGTCGCGCAAAAAACGTGCGTCATGAATCATGCCAATCGCAAGATTGCTGATATCGCCCACCAGCTGGTCTGCGTCCAGGTCGGCCTGCAAATGCCCGGCCTCGACTGCCTGCAACACCGTGCGCCGCAAGGCGGAACGCCAGCGGGTCACCTCGGAATAAAGCATGTCGCGCAATTCGCCTTCACGGTCGTCCAGCTCGAACGCTCCCGCAGAGAAAATACAACCCGATTTGGCCTCGACATCCCGCATGCGTACTATCCAGCGCTGAACAATCATGTCCAGGCGCGGCAGGCCTTTGGGTTGCTGCATCGCGGGTACAAAAACATCGGCCAGAAAACGCCGGCCGTACTCCTCGATCACGGCTTTCTGCAGGGCTTCACGCGAGCCGATGCGCGAGAACACACCGCTCTTGGACAGGCCGATGCGGTCAGCCACAGCCTGCAGCGTGATGGCTTCCAGGCCTTCGGCAGACGCAAGATCAATCCCCGCGCCGACGATGGCGGTTCGGGTCATCTCGCTTTTCTGCGTTTTGGCGTCCATGAATGCAATATTAGCACGGTTGTGCGAAATTCTGCAAGCGCGGCGTTTTCGGGCAATTCCCGATTCGGTGGATGGCTCGCTGCGGATAACCTTGAGGGCATGAGCGCACCTGATATTCCGCAAATCCGTCTTTACCAAAACTGGCTTCGTGAGACGCGTGGCCTCTCATTTGACAACTACGACGCCCTCTGGCGCTGGTCAACGACAGACCTTGACGCCTTCTGGCAAAGCATCTGGGACTACTTTGAACTGCAGTCGCCTACGCCGCACACCGCCGTGCTCGGCAAGCGCCAGATGCCGGGCGCCGAATGGTTTCCGGGTGCGCAGGTCAACTATGCGCAGCACATCCTCAGCCATACAGACAAAGCCCACGCGGCTGGTTTGCCGGCCATCATTTGCCACAACGAAAAGACGCTGGCCACCGGCAGGGCGGTCGAACTTTCGTGGCCCGAGCTGCGCCGGCAGGTTGCGTCACTTGCACTGCATTTGAAGGCGCAGGGCGTGGTTCCTGGAGACCGCGTCGCCGCCTACCTGCCCAATATTGCTGAAACGCTGGTCGCCTTCATGGCGGTGGTGAGCATTGGCGGCGTGTGGAGTGTGTGCGCGCCCGACATGGGTACCAACTCCGTACTTGACCGCTTCAGGCAGATAGAACCCAAGGTCCTGATTGCCTGCGATGGTGTGACCTATGGCGGACGCGACATGGATCGCACCGCCGTCGTGGCAGAGCTGCGCGCCGCCCTGCCGAGCGTGCAGCACGTCATCGTTCATTACAACCTGGGCACGGCAGGTGTGGTGGCAGGCAGCACCCGGTTTACCGACGCCACCGCCAGCAACAGTGCCGAAACGCAGGCCTTCGAACCGATGTGGCTGCCGTTCGACCACCCGCTGTGGATCGTCTATTCAAGCGGCACCACCGGCCTGCCCAAACCCATCGTCCACGGCCACGGTGGCGCGATGATCGTGGCACTGGCCCTGCTGCGGCTGAACAACGATGTCGCACCCAGTACGGCGGGGAGCGGTACACCTGAACGCTTTCACTGGTACAGCTCCACCGGATGGATCATGTGGAACGTGCAGGCCGGCGCGCTGCTCAACGGCACCACCACCTGCATCTACGACGGTAACCCGGCGGGCAGCAACAAGGACAAGCCCGACTGGACAACCTTGTGGCGTTTTGTGGCCGATACCGGCGTGACTTTTTTTGGCGCAGGCGCGGCGTTTTATGCCAACTGCATGAAGGCGGGTGTGGACTTGTCAGGCTGCGGCGATCTTTCAAAAGTACGAACACTGGGCGCGACCGGATCGCCACTCTCGCCAGAAGCGCAGAGTTGGGGGACGGAAGAGTTCAGAAAATTGGGCATTGATATGCGCAGCGCCGGGCCGCCCCAAGCAAGCACGGCCCCCTCGGGGGGCAGCGACCCACACGCAGTGGGGGAGCGTGGGGGCGACATCTGGTGGTGCAATATTTCCGGTGGTACTGACTTTGCCGGGGCGTTTATCTCGGGAAATCGCGAGTTGCCCGTGGTCCCGGGCGAAATGCAGTGTCGCGTCCTCGGCTGCGCAGTCGAGGCTTGGAACGACAGAGGCGAATCGGTGATTGACGAAGTCGGCGAGCTGGTCTGTGTACAACCCCTGCCCTCCATGCCGCTCTATTTCTGGGGCGATGAAGGCAATCAACGCTACCTCTCCAGCTACTTCGACATGTACCCCGGCGTCTGGCGGCATGGTGACTGGCTCAAGATCACACCGCAGGGCAGTTGCATCATCTATGGCCGCAGCGACGCCACCATCAACCGTTACGGCCTGCGCATGGGCACCAGCGAGCTGTACAGCGCCATTGAGGCTTTGCCCGAAGTGCTTGACTCGATGGTGGTGGACCTTGAGTTTCTGGGCCGCGAAAGTTATATGCCACTCTTTGTCGTGCTCCGCCCGGGCACCGCGCTTGATGACGCGATGAAGACAAAACTCAACAATGCGGTCAAGACTGCGTTATCGCCGCGCTTTGTACCCAACGACATCTTTGCCGTGCCCGAGATCCCGCGCACGCTCTCCGGCAAAAAACAGGAGCTGCCCATCAAGAAGCTGCTGCTGGGCCAGCCGATTGACAAGGTCATCAACCGTGATGCCATGGCCAATCCGGGTTGTCTCGACTGGTATGTGGACTTTGCCCGCAAGCGCGAGGCGCATGCCTGAGCTCGTATTCCGGCCAATAACGCGAGGTGATTTCCCGCTGCTGGGCCGCTGGCTGCAACAGCCGCATGTTGCGCGCTGGTGGGCAGATGACCCATCCCCCGGTGCACTTGAAGCGGACTATGGCGGCTGCATCGAGGGCACTGAACCCGCAGATGTGTTCATCGCCCACTACCGGCATGTACCGCTGGGACTGATACAACGCCTGCGCTTTGCGGACTACCCGCAATACATCCAGGAATTGCAGCCGGTCCTCGCAGTTCCATCTCATGCCATCAGCATCGACTATTTTGTGGGCAGTCCAGACATGCTGGGAAAGGGCCTGGGCCGGGCCATGATCAGCAGCTTCATGCAGATGACCTGG
>JAZKHN010000041.1:2366-5808 GCA_040385325.1 Pseudomonadota bacterium | reverse complement strand
TCGATGTCGGCTGAATCAAGGTCCTTGATCAGGCGCTCATGCGTGCCGATTTGTATCGTTACCGTGACCTTGGGGTGCGAGGTGCGAAAGGCCTGCACCGCATCGGCCAGCGGCCAGCCGCTGAACATCGAAAAGCAGCCGATGGTGATGCTGCCCAGGTCACCGCCAGAAATGGCTGCAAGGTCGGACTCGGCCTTGCGGAAGTTGCCGAGCAGCGTGCCCGCGTGGCGGCACATCGACAGGCCCAGCGGCGTGCAGCTCATGCCGCGCGGTGTGCGCTCGAAGAGCCGGCCGCCAGCGAGTTCTTCAATCTCTGCAATTGCCCGTGAGAGGCCTGACTGCGTCATGCCCAGTTGTGTGGCTGCGCGCGACAGCTTGCCGCAATCAGCGACAGCCAGAACAACTTCCAGGTGCCGGATCTTCAGCTTGCCCTGAAACGATGTCATGGTGCTGCCGGCGGTTTGACGGGGCTCTGGTTGCTCAGCCTACTTCGGCAATCAGTTCGATCTCGACGCACGCACCCATCGGTATCTGCGCCACGCCGAACGCGCTGCGGGCGTGTTTGCCGGCATCGCCAAAGATTTCGGCCAGCAGTTCGCTGGCGCCGTTGGTGACCAGGTGGTGATCGGTGAAGTCTGCCGTCGAGTTGACCAGGCTCATGAGCTTGACGATGCGTTTGACCTTGCCCAGGCCTACGGCTGCTTCCAGCGTGCCCATCAGGTCGATGGCGACGGCGCGTGCGGCGGCCTTGCCTTCTTCGGTGCTGATGTTTTTACCGAGCTGGCCAACAATGACCTTGCCGTCTTTTTTGGGCAGGTGGCCACTGAGGAACACCAGGTTGCCGGTCTGCACAAAAGGCACATAGGCGGCCAGCGGAATCGCCAGCGGGGGCAGGGTGATGTTCAGCGCTTTCAGCTTGTCGTAGATGGGGCCGGTGCTCATGGTGATTCCTGCAGAAATAAAGGTAATAGGGGTGTCAGCCTTGCTGCTGGTTGGTCCAGGGCATCCAGCCCTGTTCCTGCATGTTGTTCTGATTGCTTTGCACGGGTTCGCTGTGCGGGATGATGGCGGGTTCATCAACCGGCTCAACCGTGACGGCCACATCCAGCACATGGCGTGCGCCGCCGCGAATCACGCCGCGCATGGGCGACACATCCAGAAAATCACGGCCGGTGGCCAGCGTGACATAGTCTTCGCCGGGCGGCCTGTCGTTGGTCGGGTCGAAGTCAAGCCACTGTCCGGCTGTATTGATTCCCGAAGGGGCCGGGCAATACACAGAGGCCCAGGCGTGTGAGGCATCACTGCCAATCAGGCGTGGCTGGCCAGGCGGCGGTTTGGTCAGCATGTAACCGCTGACGTAGCGCGCCGGCAGGCCCATGGCCCGGCAGCAGGCCACCATGATGTGCGCGAAGTCCTGGCACACGCCCTTGCCCTGGCGCAGCGCAACCAGTGCGGGCGTGCTGACCTCGGTGCTGTTGCTTTCGTAAACCATGGCGCGGTGTATGCGCTCCATCAAATCGTGCGCGGCCTCGGGCAGGGGCCGGCCCGGCGTGAAGCTGGGGCGCGCAAACTGCACAAAGGCATCGTCGCGCGGCACATAGGGCGATGCGAACAGAAATTCTGAAGCCGCGTTGTACGCTGCGCCTGCGCTGTAACGGAACTGGTCGCGCACCTGCTCCCACGAAGGTCCGGCTTCGCCAGAATCAGGCGCCTGCACCGGGCTGGTGGCTACGACGCTGTCAGAGATGACGCTCAGGCTGTCGTGGCTGGTCTGCAGTGAAAAGAAGGTGCGGTAGTTGCCGTACACATCGGGCACATCGCGCTGCTGCGCCGGGGCCGGGCTGATGCGCAGATGGTGGCTTTGCAGCACCTGGCTGGCATGGTCTATCGGCTTGAGGTGAACGACGTGGTGCGCGTTCTCGACCGCCGGGGTGTAGAGGTAATGGGTTTCGTGAACGACGTGGAGAAGCATGGAGCGCCAAGTTTAAGCCCTGGGCCTGGCGGGAAAGGACAGGCCTCAGGTGCCCAGGCTGTGGTTGCCTGAAGCCGCGTGGCTGAAGTACTGGCGGCTGATGTTGTCCGAGAGTTCAAACGCGGCGTCGTTGCATTCGTCGAGCAGGCTGATCAGGCGTTCGTAGCGGCCGGTCTCGGGTTCTGCGGAGGGTGCCTGCACAAGATCTGACATCACCCAGCTGCCGGGATCCGGCAGACCGCCGGTGAGTGTGGGCACCTCGCCAAACCCGTCCGGGGTGCTCAGGGCAAGCTTGTCGAGCCTGCCCTTGAGCGTTTGCAGCACCCAGCCGAGCGAGCGCGGGTTGTCGCGGTCAAGCACCAGCAAATCAAGCAGTGCGGGGATGTCGCGCCGCTGCTGGTAGTGCGCATGAAAGGTGATGGTGCTGTCGAACAGCTCGATCATGGCGCCGAAGCCGCCTTCGTCAAACACGGCTTCGGTGCGGAAACCTTCAATCAGCGCGGCCGACAGCATGCTCAGGCGTTCGATGTGGCGGCCCGTGCTGAGCAGGCGCCAGCCATCATCGCGCATCATGCGGTCGGTTTGGGCACCCGTCATGGCGGCCATGAAACCGCTGGCAAGCTCAAGTGTGCGCAGCGCTTCAACCGATGAAAATTCATGCCCTTGTGCGCCCAGCTGGCTGGCCTTGTTGAAGGTTTCGCAGCGGGTAAAAAAATCAGCCTCGGCGCGCACGATGATGTGCCATTGCTCTTGCGACAGGCGCTCACGCACGGCCGATGCCGCACTTTTCAGGGCGCGTAAATTAAAGCCGACACTCGCCGGCCGGGATGTGTGCGCCAGCCCGGCAATCAGCGAGCGTTCGAACACGCGGCGCGCATGGGTCGCGGGTGGCACGGTGTCGAGCACCAGCGCATTGTTGACGGCCATCTCGGTGAGCCACTGCAGCAGCGGTTGCGACGACTGGTCTTCACCACCCAGGCTGTGCAGCGTGAGCTGCGCCAGGCGAATGGAGTTTTCGGCGCGCTCTGTGTAGCGGCCCAGCCAGAACAGGTTTTCTGCGGCGCGGCTGGTCACGGGCGGCTTGTAGCGGCTGAAAGTCGATGCCAGCACTTCTTCGGGGGCGAGTGTGGTGGCGGGCTCGGCAAGGTCTTCGGCGGCCTGTGCCGCGTTGTGTGCCGCTTTTTGCGCTGCTTCGGCAGGCGCCATGGCCTCGCGCAGGGTGCGCGCCGGGGTGCCGGCCAGGGTCACGTCATTGCCGCTGTCGTCGAGCACCCAGACATCGGCGCTGCTGCCGCCGTGCTGCATCGAGGCAATGTTCTGGTTCTTGCCGGCCAGCCGCGCCAGCCCGCCGGGCAACACCTGCCAGCCGCCCTTGCCGTCAGCCACGGCAAATACGCGCAGCATGGCCGAGCGCGGTGCAATGCGTTCGCCCTGCCAGGTGGGGGTTTGCGACAGCGGCAGGTAGGCCTG
>JAZKHN010000041.1:0-2266 GCA_040385325.1 Pseudomonadota bacterium | reverse complement strand
AGCGGGTCAAGAAACTCGTCATCCAGGCGCTTGAGCAGGCCGTGCACGGGCTCAAGCCCCTGCAGTGTCTTGAGGTAGAGCTTTTCGCCGCGCACCATCAAATCACTGCCTTCGACCAGCGTCAGGCCCAGGTAGCGCGCGAGGTAGGCGTGTTCGAAATAGGTTTCGTTGTAGGGGCCGGGGGTGAGCAGCACGATGCGCGGGTTACCTGACGCACTTGGAGGACTGGCGGCCTTCATGCCATCGACCAGCGCCTTGTAGGTGGCCGCCAGGCGCTGGACTTTCATCTCGCGGAAGGCTTCGGGAAAGAGCAGTGAAATCGTCAGGCGGTTTTCAAGCAGGTAGCCCAGGCCAGAGGGTGCCTGCGTGCGCTGCGAGACCACCCACCAGCGGCCATCAGGTCCGCGCGCGAGGTCAAACGCCGCGATGTGCAGGTAGGTGCCGCCCGCAGGTGTGATGCCCTGCATGGCACGCAGGTAACCGGGGTGGCCCTGCACCAGCGCCGAGGGCAGCAGGCCTTGTGACAGCAACTCCTGCGGGCCATAGACATCGGCCATCACATGATTGAGCAGGCGTGCGCGCTGACGTATGCCGGTGTTTATCTGCTGCCAGTCCTGTGGCGAAATGATGAGCGGAAAAAGATCCAGCGACCAGGGGCGCTGCGGGCCGTCGGCATCGGCGTACACGTTGTAGGTGACGCCGTTGTCGCGAATCTGCCGTTGAAGGTTGGCGGTGCGGCGACTCAGGTCGTGAAAACCTTCGCTGCCGAGAAAGTTGAAAAAAGTGGTCCAGGTTTGGGCCAACGGTGCGGCCGGCGTTTCAGCCTGCTGGCCCTGTGCTGGTTTGGGCGCTGCGGCGGGCGGTTCTGCACCTGCAAGGAAAAGCCCTGAACCCTGTGATGGCCCTTGCGACTGGGATTGGCTTTGAGATGCCTGCTGGGGCGCTTGCTGTGACGTGATCAGCGGCGGCTTTGCCACCGTGCGCCCGCGCAGTTCATCAAAGTGGCCTGCAGGGGCTGGAGGTGCCAGGGCCGACGCCAGTTCCGCCGGGCCTTCCAGCGAATCGACTGCAAAAAGTGATTTGTTGTTGTTTTCCACGTGGCCCAAGGGGTGGCAATCATGCCGGGAGTGGCGGCTTATTTGCAGTCAAATCAAAAGCCGGATCCCTGTGGAACCCGGCTTTTTGATTCTAGTATGCGCTGCTGTATACACCTTGCCTTTGCGCCCTGCGGCCGGGCAATGTGCTTGCGCCTGTTGTGTTAACGCAAATCGAGCGTGAAAGGGAATTCACGGCTGGGTTGTGCTGCGGTCACCAGCATGCGGCCGGGGGTGTGGCCCATCTGCAGGAAACGCGTCAGGCGCCGGCTTTCAGCCTCGTATGAATTGACGGGCAGGCTGGCGTAACTGAGGCCGCCGGGGTGCGCCACGTGGTACTGGCAGCCGCCCAGTGAACGCTCCATCCACGTATCGACCACATCAAATGTCAGCGGTGCATGCACGCCAATCGACGGGTGCAGCGATGAAGGCGGGTTCCAGGCCTTGTAGCGCACACCGGCCACATATTCACCGACGGTGCCGGTATTTTGCAGCGGCAGGGCGCGGCCATTGACGGTGACAACATAGCGGTTGTCATTCAGTCCCGTGACGCGCACCTCGATGCGCTCCAGCGATGAATCGACATAACGCGCGGTACCGGTTGACGAGCCTTCTTCACCCATGACGTGCCAGGGCTCCAGCGCGCTGCGCAGCGTGAGCTCAATGCTGTTTGCCTTGACCTGCCCGATCATGGGGAAGCGGAACTCGAAATGCGGCTCGAACCAGGCCATGTCGAAGGGGTAACCGGCTTCGTTGAGTTCGGTCAGCACGTCCTTGAAGTCCATGCGCACAAAGCTTGGCAGCAGGAAGCGATCATGCAGCTCTGTGCCCCAGCGTGTGACGCGGCCGTGGTAAGGCTTGTTCCAGAAACGCGCCACCAGTGCGCGCAGCAGCAATTGCTGGGCAATGCTCATGCGGGCATGCGGCGGCATTTCAAACGCGCGCAGCTCAAGCAGGCCCAGGCGGCCAGTGGATGAGTCGGGCGAATACAGCTTGTCGATGCAGAACTCGCTGCGGTGCGTGTTTCCTGTCACGTCGACGAGGATGTTGCGCAGCGTGCGGTCAACAATCCATGGCGGCATGTCCTGGCCGTATTTTTCGCGGTTGACAGCGATCTCGCGCAGGGCGATTTCAAGCTCGTACAGCTGGTCGTTGCGGGCTTCGTCAATGCG
>JAZKHN010000040.1:11031-18839 GCA_040385325.1 Pseudomonadota bacterium | reverse complement strand
GGCGATCAGGCTCAGGGACGTGGCGCAAGCAACACCGTCCTGAACCCCAAATGACTAGCCCCCAAATCATCATCCTGCGGCTGACGCGCACCCGCTCTGTAGCGCATGCAGTAGTCGGGTGAACACAGATAAGACCCTCCCTTGATGACACGCTGCCCGGCAACAGCATCAGCCCTGCGAGGCGCCTGATCAGGTTTGCCTTCCGGGTCACCATGAAACGGCCGCCAGGCATCTGTCGTGAACTCCCACACATTGCCGATCATGTCGAACAGGCCATAGGCATTGGCGGCGTAGCAGCCGACCGGGGCGAGACCTGCGAAGCCGTCTTCGGCTGAATTGACCATGGGAAAAATTCCCTGCCAGCTGTTGGCGTCTTTGGGCTGGGCGTGGTCTTTGGTGGCCAGGGGCTGGCCTGCGCGTGCTGCCCATTCCCATTGCGCTTCTGTGGGCAAGCTGTGGCCTTTCCATTTGGCATAGGCCTCGGCGTCTGCGTAGCTCACTGCCACGACTGGGAATGCATCGCGGCCTTCAATGCTTGTTGCGGGGCCGCCGGGGTGACGCCAGTCTGCGCCGGGCACGTAGCGCCACCACTGCATGGCGCCGCCCTGGTTGTTGACGTTGGCGGGCACGACAAACACCACCGCGCCGGGCAGGCGCATCTCGGGTGGCAACGCGGCCTGCAGTTTCGGGTCCGGGCCGCGCTCTGCATCTGTCACGTATTTGGTGGCTTTGACGAAGGCTGCGAACTCGGCATTGGTGACTTCGGTTCTGTCCATCCAGAAGCCGGCAACCTTGACCTTGCGGATCGGTGACTCTTCAGGGTAGACGGTGTCGCCCATGTCATAACTGCCGCCGGGCACCCAGACCATGCCGGGATGTTTTGTATCTGCAGTCTGCGCAGGCAAGGTGCATTGCGTGACTTCGGGGGCACGCTTTTTGGCGGCCGGTGCAGGGGTCGCCTCAGGTGCGGGCGTTCTGGTCAACACCACACCGGCGGCAACAGCCACGATGACGACAGCAACAGAAATCAGCAGTGTTTTATTGCGGTTTGCAGCCATGTGTATGCCGCTAGTTGTACCAATAGGTGTACTCGTCAGCAGGCGTCTGCTTTTGGTCGAGCGTCTTGTCAATGGCGACAGGCAGCTCTATGAACGACGGCCACAGCGGCGGCGGCATGTTGGCGTGGTGGGCCTGCAGTACGGCTTTCAGCTCTGCGACCTTGTCTGCCTGTGTAGCGGCAAGGTTGATCTTTTCGGTCGGATCTATGGTGAGGTTGAAGAGCCAGTCCTTCTTCGGCTTTTCAGAGACGATGAGCTTCCAGCCGGCCTGCTGCACGGTGCGGTAGGGACCGTCGCGCCAGAACAGTGCGCGGCCGGGTTGCTGGGCCGCGCCCTTGTCGAGAAAGGGCATGAGGTTGACGCCATCGGTCACGCGGTCGGTGGGCAGGCTGCCACCGGCGGCGGCCACCACTGTGGGGAGGATGTCGATGTTGGACACCGGCGCCTTGTACAGCGAGCCGGCGGGAATACGCCCCGGCCACATGGCCACGTAGGGCACGCGCACGCCGCCTTCGAACTGGGTGAGCTTCCAGCCGCGGTAGGGTTTGTTCACCTCGGGGATGCCGATGTAACCCGGCGCGCCGTTGTCGCTGGTAAAGACGACGATGGTGTTGTCGGCCAGGCCTTCGTCCTTCAGTGTCTGCAGCACACGGCCCACGCTGCGATCAACCGCACGGATCATCGCGCCGTAGACGCGGCGCCTGTGGTCGGTGATGTCGGGCAGCGCATCGTAATCGGCCTTGCTGGCCTGCAGCGGCGTGTGCACGCCCCAGTGCGCCAGGTACAAAAAGAACGGCTGGTTCTTGTTGCGCTTGATGGCGGTGACGGCCTGGTCTGTGAAATAGTCGGTCAGGTATTTGTTCGGCTCGAACCACTTGCCATTGTTGTAGCTGACGCCGAAACGCATGTTGGGCCAGAGGAAGGTGTCGACCGGATCGAAGGCCTGCCTGGCGTTGACGACATCGGGCGAGTTCTCGGGCAGGTAGAGGCCGCTCTCCATGAACAGGCTTTCATCAAAGCCCTGGTTGTTGGGCCGCATCTCTGCCGTGCTGCCGAGGTGCCACTTGCCGATGTGCATGTTGTGGTACCCGCGCGCCTTGAGCAGCTCGGCCATGGTCTGCTCTGAAGCGGGCATGCCCAGGTCATTGAAAGCCTTGGCCTCGCCGGCTTTTTTCTGGTCAATGATGACGGGGTGCGCTGCATCGGTGTTGGCGTACATCGGCACGGCGACACGCGCCATGGCGCCGGGCGTGGGTGTGAACTCGACACCGAAACGCCAGGGGTAACGGCCGGTCATGAGCGCGGCGCGCGAGACGGTGCAGATGGCCGCGCCCGCATACCCGTTGTCGAAGCGTACGCCGTCGCGCGCAATCGAATCGATGTTCGGCGTGGCCACGCCTTCTTTTGCGTAACCACCGCCGTAGGTGGTGACGTCGTTGAAGCCCATGTCGTCGGCCAGGATGACGATGATGTTGGGCGCGCGCTGCGTGGGCGGCTGAGCCGCGGTGGCGGGGCCGGCGGCCCACGGCACCTCACGGTTGCGGTCGCGCGGATGAATGATGTCGGTCTGCCAGCCGAGCGAATATTGCAGGATGAGCAAACGGTTGGCATAGGCTGTAACGCCCAGGCCTGCGACCACCACGGCAGCGGTGATCAGCGCGGTGCGTGCTTTCATGCAGTGGCCAGGTTCTGGCGCACCGGCTGGCCCCCTGCGGCCATCAGCATCATCTGTGCGGTCTCGACGCCGGCGTTCTGGTTCTGACCCGTCACCAGCCGGCCGTCGATCACCGTGTGGTTGGCGAAGGGCTCAAGTGCCTTGCTGGCGCTTTCGAACAGCGCGCCGGCCGCACGCAGTTCGCGCTCGGGGTGCTGCGGCGTCATGGTGATGCCGAGTTGCTTGACCTGCCTGTCTGTGACGGCTGTCAGTCGCTTGCCCCTGACCAGTGGCTCGCCGTTTGTATCTTTGGCAAGCAGCAAGCCCAGCGGCCCGTGGCAAACACCGCCCACCACCTTGCCTGCGGCCCATGCACGCGTGATCTGTTCGCCCAGCACGGCGGACGTGCCCAGGTCATAGGCCGCGCCCCAGCCGCCGGCCATGAAGACCATGTCGTACTGCGCAAAATCAAGCGCCTCGATGCGCAGCGAGTTCTTCACCCTGGCCTGAAAGACCGGGTCCCTGAGGTAACGCTTGTCGGAAGGCGCGGCCAGGAACCAGCGGAAGGAGTCGGGCTCGATAGGTATCGCGCCGCCGCGGATGCTGGCCACATCGACGGCCATGCCCGCGTCCAGGAATTCGTAATACGGCGCCGTCATCTCGGAGCCGAAAACACCGGTAGCCTTGCCGCTGGAACCCAGGGTGTCATGGCTGGTGGTGACGATGAGCGCCCTGCCCCCGGGAAACCTGTGCACCGGCCCGCGATAAACGGGGTGCAGCCCGAAGGCCGTGAGCAGGGCAGGCAGGCCCAGCCACAAAAAGAGAACCAGCGCAGCGGCAATCATGAGGGCAAGGGCGATCAGCATGGTGTGTCCATTCAGGATTTAAGGGTGGGTCAGGCGCGCTGTTTTGCGGGCTTGGGTGCGGCTGGCTGCTTGATGGCTGGCTTGCGGGTGACTGGTTTATGCGGAGTGGGCCTGCGGGAAGCGAGCCTGCCTGTAACAGGCTTGCTCTGTGCATTTGCCGCCGGCGCCTGCTGGGCCACGAGGTATGTGGAAATCAGCGATTCAAGATACACATTGAGCTGTGGCGGATTGCCCGGCCGGCTGAGCGCCTGATTGCCGCCCACGATGGCCAGGTAAAAAAGAATGGCCAGTTCGGATGATTTTTTTTCGTCATGCGTGAGGCGCATGAACTTTTCCTGGAAAAGGCTGACGCGCGCCTGGTCGATGTCTGCCAGCATCTTCGCCACCGACGGGTCGCGCCTTCCCTGGCCGCGCAGCGCGAGCTCGAAGCGCATGTTCTCAAGATCCTTGCCGGCATGGGCCAGGCCCGCCTTCAACAGGTGGGCGAGGTCATCACGCGGGTCTGTGAAAGATCTGGTCTCGGCGCGCAGCCGCTGTTCGAGCGCTTTCTCGCCATCGCACCAGCGTGCCAGCAGGGCTGCAATCATGTCGGCGTGATCGGTGAAGTGCCAGTAAAAACTGCCGCGCGTCACACCCAGGGCATCGGCAATCATGAGCACGCGCGCCTTGTCGAAGCCGCCCTCGACGACTGCATTAAAGGCGGCATCCAGCCAGTCATCGCGCGTCAGCCGCGATGCTTCTGCAGGTTTGCCGGTTTTTGCCTTTGTCGCCATGAAGACCCTGTTGATGGGCGAGCTTTCGCAGGTGCGAAAACGCCAGCCTCAAATTAAACCATACACATGTGTATTGTGATGGTATATTTGATTTTCCATACACATGTGTATTGAGTCAACAGTTTCCAGAAAAAGAACAGGGGCAAGACCGGAAGGCCAGCGGCAAAAGATGAAACAAGCGATCTCACTGATCATCAAACTGGTATTGCTGGGCCTCTACATCGGCGCGCTGGCCAGCCTTGCAGGGCTGGTGCCGCCTGACGCCGCCCGACGCCTGCAGAACATCGCGCTGATCGTGCTGGTCATTCATGTAATCGAGATGGCGGTGATGTTCAAACACGTCAAACGTTACCCCGGCCCGCTGGCCGTCAGCATGGCGCTGACGCTGCTCTTCGGCATGCTGCACTGGAAGCCGCTGGCCGATGAACACAAGGGCAAGACACCCGCGCCATGAAAGCTCCCCGCGCATTCACGGTGGTTTTTGCAGGCCTGGCGTTCGCCATGTCCACAGCCGCGATGGGTGCAGGCAAGGCACGGCCCAACATCGTGGTGCTGCTGGCCGATGACTGGGGTTTCAGTGATGTGGGCGCATTCGGCGGTGAGATCGCGACACCGAACATCGACGCGCTGGCGCAACGCGGCGTGCGCTTTTCGAACTTTCACGCGACGGCATCCTGCTCGCCCACGCGCGCGATGCTGCTGACGGGGGTGGACAATCACCGCAACGGCGTGGGCAACATGCGCGAGACCGTGCCGCGCGCCCATGTGGGCCAGCCCGGCTACGAGACGGTGCTCAACAACAGGGTGGTCACCGTGGCCAGCCTCTTGCGCGACGGTGGTTACCGCACCTACGTGGCAGGCAAGTGGCATGTGGGCAAGGAAGCTTTTAACCTGCCGCCGGCGCGCGGCTTCGACAGATCCATCATTCAGGCGGACAGCGGCTCAGACAACTGGGAGACCGGCAAGCGCTACCTGGACCTGTCCGACAAGGTCAACTGGTTCGAGGACGGCAAGGAAGCCGTGATGCCGGCGGACTACTACTCATCGCAGTTCTTCGTGGACAAGGCCATCGAGTACATAGCTTCAGGCGCCAGGACGGACAAGCCGTTTTTTGCCTACGTGGCTTTCCAGGCCAACCACATCCCCGTGCAGGCGCCGAAAGAGTTCATCGCCAAATACAAAGGGCGTTACGACAAGGGCTGGGCGGTGCTGCGGCAGGAGCGGCGCGACAAAGCCATCGCGCTGGGTCTGATGCCCAAAGACACGCCCATGGCGGCGATGCGCACCACGCTCGACTGGGATGCCCTGAGCGATGCAGACAAGCGTTACCAGGCCAGGCGCATGGAGGTCTATGCCGCCATGGCCGACGCGATGGACCACCACATCGGGAGGCTGGTGGCGCATCTGAAGAAAACCGGTGAATACGACAACACCGTGTTCGTGTTTTTGTCAGACAACGGCCCCGAAGCCTCGGACCCGTATGTGCTGCTGAGCGGCCGCCTGTGGCTGGGCTGGCAGTACAACAAGGCCCTGGACCAACTGGGTGAAAAAGGTGCCTACAGCATCATCGGCCCGAGCTGGGCGAGCGCTGCAGCATCGCCCCTGAGCACCTACAAGTTCTATTCGGGCGAAGGCGGCATACGCGTGCCACTCATCATTGCGGGCGCCGCGGGCATGCCAGGCCAGCAGGCAAACCAGGTCTTCAGCGGCTTCACGCACATCAATGACATCGCCCCTACGCTGCTCGATCTGGCACAACTGCCCCGCCCCGCCGGCAGCTACAGGGGGCAGCCCGTGGAGCCGATGACGGGCGCGAGCCTGATGCCCGCCCTCACCGGCCAGACGCAGGCCATTCATGCGGCCGACAAGGCGATCGGGTATGAGCTGTCCGGCAACGAGGCGGTGTTCAAGGGCGACTACAAGCTGATCAAAAACATCACGCCGGTCGGCGACGGCCTGTGGCACCTCTACGACATACGGCAGGACCCGGGTGAGACCAGCGACCTGCAGGCCCGCATGCCGGAGGTCTTCGCCGCCATGAAGTCCGACTACGCCGCTTACGCCAAAGCCAACGGCGTGTTGCCCATGCCCCAGGGCTACGACCCGATTTACCAGGTGCAGACGAATGCGCTGATCAATGTCTACGTGCCGCGCTTCAAGCGCACCGGCCTGCCGATACTGGCCGGCCTGGGTGTTCTGGCGGCAGCGTTTATTTTTATGCGCAGGCGGCGCCGTGCCCGCATGGCACGCAGCACACCACCAGCGGGCACCACGCCATGAGCATTGAACACATCGACATCCTGATCGTGGGCGCGGGCCTCTCGGGCATAGGCGCTGCGGCGCACATCACCCGCAACTGCCCCGGCCGCAGCTTCGCGGTGCTGGAAGGCCGCGAGACCATGGGCGGCACCTGGGATCTTTTCCGCTACCCGGGCATACGCTCGGACTCGGACATGTACACGCTGGGCTACGCCTTCAAGCCGTGGACAGAAAAGAAAGCCATCGCCGACGGCGGCACCATCCTCAGATACATCGCCGACACCTCAAGCGAGTACGGCATCGACAAGCACATCCTCTATGGGCACCGGGTCAAGCGCGCGGAATGGTCTTCGGCCGATACGCGCTGGAACGTCGAGGTTGAAACCAGCCACAACGGCCCGCAAGGTGAGCGCCTCCAGCTGAGCTGCAACTTCCTTTATGTCTGCACGGGCTACTACAACTACGAGCAGGGCTACACCCCTGCCTTTGCGGGCACTGAACGTTTTTCAGGGCAAATCGTGCACCCCCAGCAGTGGACCAGCAATATTGACTACGCCGGCAAGCGTGTGATCGTCATAGGCAGCGGCGCAACGGCCGTCACGCTGGTGCCGACCATGGCCACAACAGCCGCGCACGTGACCATGCTGCAGCGCTCGCCGACCTATGTGGTGTCGCGGCCATCAGAAGACAAGCTTGCAGCCTGGTTCAGGCGGCACCTGCCTTCAGGCCTGGCTTACGGCCTGACACGCTGGAAGAACGTGTTGCTGGGCATGCTTTTTTACAGGCTTTCAAAACGCCGGCCTGATCGCATCAAAAAGCTGATCATTGACGGCGTCAAAAAATCAGTAGGCCCGGATTGCGATGTCGACAAACATTTCACACCCAGCTACAAACCCTGGGACCAGCGCGTCTGCCTGGTGCCCGATGCGGACCTGTTCAAGGCCATACGCAAGGGCAAGGCTTCGGTGGTCACGGACCACATCGACACCTTCACCGAAACAGGGCTGCGGCTGAAGTCGGGCCAGGAACTGCAAGCTGACGTGATCGTCACCGCCACCGGCCTCGACCTGCTGGCGCTGGGCGGCATGGAGCTGCTGGTTGATGGCAAGGCCGTCGTCATGAAAAACACCATGAGCTACAAGGGCATGATGCTGGCCGGTGTGCCCAACCTGGTTTACGTGACGGGCTACACCAATGC
>JAZKHN010000040.1:0-10931 GCA_040385325.1 Pseudomonadota bacterium | reverse complement strand
AAAGGGAGCAAGTCATGAGAAAAGCCGTTGCCGCCTTTGCAATAGTGCTCACACTCTTTATTGGGGTGTATCTCTTCAGAAGCCCGCTGAGCATGATGGTCGCCAAAAAGGTGGCGGCTCAGCGTCTGGCGACAGACGCCCTGAACGACTTGCCCGACGGCCTGCATGTGGGCCTGTGCGGCGCAGGCTCGCCCTTCCCCGATGAAAAGCGCACCGGGCCATGCACACTGGTAGTGGCCGGCAAGCAGCTCTTTGTGGTTGACTCGGGCAGCGGCAGTGTGCGCAACATTGGCAAGATGGGCTTTCAGCACGGCCGCATCAACGCGATATTCCTCACGCACTTTCACTCTGACCACATTGATGGCCTGGGCGAGTTGATGCTGCAGCGCTGGGGCTCCGCTGCAAATACATCACCTGTGCCCATCTACGGCCCGCAGGGTGTTGAAACTTTTGTGGCGGGTTTTATGCAGGCTTACACACAGGACAAAAGCTATCGCGTAGCCCATCATGGCGAAGCCACAGTGCCTGCAGGCGGCTTTGGCGGCAAGGCCCTGCCCTTCACGCCGGGCGCTGACGGGCGCGTTGTGGTGCTCAAGGACGCAGACCTGGAAGTGGTCGCCTTTACTGTTGACCACGGCCCGGTCCACCCTTCGGTCGGTTACCGCTTCACTTACAAGGAGCGCAGTGTGGTCATCAGCGGTGACACCAAAAAATCTGCAGCCGTGCAGCGCGAAGCCACTGGCGTAGACCTGCTGGTGCATGAAGCGCTGTCGTCATCGATGACAGACCTGCTGAAAGATGGCGCCGCACAGGCCGGCCGAGCCAACCTTGCGAAGATTTTTGAGGACATCAAGAATTACCATACCTCGCCGGAAGAGGCCGCGGAGACCGCCCGCGATGCAAAGGTCGGCTACCTGCTGCTCAACCACATTGCACCGCCGCTTCCTTTGCCCGGGCTTGAAAAAGCCTTTCTCGGCAACGCACCCGGTATCTACAGCGGTCCACTGCGCGTAGGCCGGGACGGAGATTTCATCAGCATGCCAACAGGCTCAAAAGCCGTCAACTTCACCCACCGGTTCTGACACCCGCCGTCATGCACAATATTATTCCCACACTCACAGGCAAGGTGCTGCGTACACCTGAAGCCTGTTTTGCCAACCTGCCCGGTTTTGCATACACGCCTCACTACACCGAAATAGGCGGACTGCGCATCGCACACATTGACGAAGGCCCGCGCGATGCGCCTGTGGTGCTGTTGATGCACGGCGAGCCGACCTGGTCTTACCTGTACCGCAAGATGATTCCTGTGCTGGTCGATGCCGGTTACCGCGTTGTCGCGCCTGACCTGGTCGGCTTCGGGCGCTCTGACAAACCCATGGCTAGGGCCGACTACTCGTATCTGCACCACGTGCAGTGGATGACAGCCTGGATGATTGCCAATGACCTGCGCGGCATCACGCTGTTTTGCCAGGATTGGGGTTCCCTGATTGGCCTGCGCATGGTGGCAGAAGAGCCCGACCGCTTCGCACGTGTGGTGCTTGCCAACGGGGGCCTGCCCACCGGCATGGACGACATCCCAAAAGCCTTCAGGATCTGGCGTGCCTTCTCACGCTACAGCCCGTGGTTTCCGATTGGCCGCATCGTGAAGGCCGGCTGCGTGAATGGACTCAGCCCTGTGGAAGTGGCGGCCTACGATGCGCCGTTTCCGGCACGCAGCTACAAGATGGGCGCGCGCCTTTTTCCCGGTTTTGTACCGACCACGTCCGAAGACCCTGAGCGCGCGAACAATGAACGCGCCTGGGAAATGTTCAAGCGCTGGGACAAGCCTTTCCTCACCCTCTTCAGCGACAAGGACCCGGTGACCCGTGGCGGCTACAAGATCTGGCAAAAGCTGGTGCCCGGCGCGCAAGGGCAGGCACACGCCACCACGCGTGGTGCAGGCCATTTTCTTCAGGAAGACAAAGGGCCTGAAGTCGCGAAAGCCATCGTTTCGTTTATTCGTTCACGACCCGAAGACTGAATTTTCAAACCGCCGGTGCCATCCTGTAAACCCTTGCGGCAGTGCCACTGAAAAGCCCGGCGCGCTCTGACGCTGAGTACCCCGCCGTCAAACGCTTGAACGCATTCCACAGTTCGCTGTAACCGCAGGACTGCTTGTCTACCGGAAAGTTGCTTTCCAACATGCAGCGCCCGGCGCCAAAGATTTCAACGCACATCTCGACATAGGGGCGCCAGGCCTTGGCAAGTTCTTCAGACGAGGGCGGCTTGTCGCGCTCGTGCAATCCCAGGCCGACAACCGGCATGCCAAGTCCGCCAATTTTCAGGTCGACGTTGGAGCAGGTGGCCAGTTGGCGCAGGTCATTCTTGCAGCGCTGCAGTTCTTGCTGCTGGCGACTCGCATACGGGCCAACGCCGAGAACTGTTCCGACATGGTCAATGATGATGGGCGTTTCGGGAAAGTCCCGGGCCAGCGCCAGCAGGTCTGGCAACTGCGGGTGGTACAGCCATGCATCGAAACCCAGCCCGAACTTTGCCAGTTGCGCAAACCCTTCACGAAATGCCGGGTCTGACAGGCGGTGCGGCGGTACAGGCCGCGAGATGAATCTGTTGATCAAGCCGCTTGCGTCATAAGGCGTTGCATAACGTATGCCGCGCAAGCGGCCACCCGCTGCGGCAACCTGGGCCTGCAAGACCTCCTCCACCGCGCTGCCAAGCATGAGGTCCGCATGGCCGACGATGGCTTCTGCCACGCGGCATTTGCCGTAGATGCCGCTCGCCGCCATGGCTGCGTTGCCGTTGGCGAACTCCACCTCGCCCACCGGCTTCATGTGGTCCGGACCGCTGCTGCGGTACATCGCGTGACCTTCCACATAGACCGTGGCGCAGATGTTGTGACCCTGGTTGATATCGGTCAACAGGTCCTGCAAAAGGTAGCGGTTGGCGACAGCCCTGACATCCCAGAGGTGATGATGGGCATCGATGATGGGAAGCTCGGGCTCAAGCGCCTGCTCACGCGGGGTCTGGGTCAGCCACCGCGTCATTTCTTCAGTGTGGCGGACAATGTTGCCGGCGTAGGGTTTGGGCATCGGGTTTAAAGTTCACAAGGGTCGTCTTGAGCTGCATTTTGACCTTTTCCATCAGCGTCGAAAACCGGCGCGTGAAATGCCAGGTCACCCGGGTGACTGCCACCGCGCCCCGTCGATGTTTGAATTGGCACCATAGAACTAAAAGACAGTTATCCATAAAACCGCACAAGCCCGTGCGGTAAAGCACCCTCCAAAGGACACCACATGATTTCCGAACAATCCGCCAGGACCACCGATTTGCTCAAGCGTATGGGCGCTTTTTTTGACGAGCACATTTACCCGAACGAAGCCCGCTTTCACCATGAGCTGGACGCCTTCCGCAAGGCAGGTAATCCGTGGCAGCCCCTGCCCCTGATTGATGAACTGAAGCCCGTGGCCCGCAAGGCAGGCCTGTGGAACATGTTCTTGCCGCACGCACATGGCGATGTGCCGGCGATCTCCAACCTCGACTACGCGCCGCTGTGCGAAATCATGGGCCGCGTTTCATGGTCTGGCGAGGTGTTCAACTGCTCGGCGCCGGACACCGGCAACATGGAAACCCTTGAGCGGTATGCCACCCAGGCGCAGAAGGACGAATGGCTTGAGCCCCTGCTGCGCGGCGAGATCCGCTCGGGCTTTTTGATGACCGAGCCGGCCGTGGCCTCGTCAGACGCGACCAACATCCAGTGCTCCATCGTGCGTGACGGTGATGAATACGTCATCAATGGCCGCAAGTGGTTCTCGTCAGGCGCAGGCAACCCGCGCTGCAAGATCTTCATCGTCATGGGCAAGACCGATGTGGATGCGCCGCGCCACGCGCAGCAGTCCATGGTGCTGGTGCCGCGAGACACCAAAGGCGTGACGGTGCTGCGCCCCCTGACGGTGTTTGGATACGACGATGCACCGCACGGCCACATGGAAGTACTGCTTGAAAACGTGCGCGTGCCGGTCGCCAATATCCTGCTGGGTGAAGGCCGCGGTTTTGAAATCGCGCAAGGCCGCCTTGGCCCAGGGCGCATTCATCACTGCATGCGCTCCATAGGCGCGGCAGAGCGCGCACTTGAGATGATGATTGACCGCCTGCAGTCACGCCATGCCTTTGGCCGGGCGCTCTCGGAGCAGTCGGTCTGGCACGAGCGCATTGCCGAGTCGCGCTGCATGATTGACCAGGCGAGGCTGCTCACGCTGAACGCTGCCCACAAGATGGACACCATAGGCAACAAGGAAGCCCGCGCCGAGATCGCGATGATCAAGGTGGTCGCACCCAATATGTCGTGCAAGGTGGTCGACTGGGCCATACAGGCGCACGGCGCAGGCGGTGTGAGCCAGGATTTCTGGCTGGCCGAAGCCTATGCGCACCAGCGCACGGTGCGCATTGTTGACGGCCCGGACGAAGTCCACCGCAACGCGATTGCCAAGATTGAACTGGCAAAACGTACGGCAGTGACCGGCGTGGGTGGCAGGGCGAAATAAACGCAGGGTTCAAGCGCACTTTCCCGCAAGGGAAACAACAAGGGCGGTGTTCGCAAGGGCATCGCCTTTTGTTTTTTCAGCAGTGATTTCCGGATACTTTTACATCGTGTGAACAGCCTAGGGAAAACACTTAGGTCGCGTGTTTCATCCTCTGTAGCCGGTCGCTTTTGCGACGCAAAACCCGTGTTTGAGACCTGCAGGAACTTGCAGCCTTCCCAATGACCGGTTAGCATTTGTCCATAACTTACCGTACGGCAGGTAAATGTATTTGCCTTAACAACAGGAGACTTTGAACGTGGAACTGAACACCCTCAAATTGACCGTCGACGCAGGCGTTGCCGTCGTCACACTGAACCGCCCGCCTGTCAACGCACAGAACATCGAACTGCGCGAGGAAATCACGAAAGTGTTTGATCTGCTGTCTGACCGCGACGACGTGGCCTGCATCGTATTGACTGGCGAAGGCAAGGCATTTTCTGCCGGCGCCGACATTCGCGAGCGCCCCAACCTGGCCGGCACCCCCGGTGCCTACGGCGCGCACAACCGCCGCGTGCGCGAGTCCTATTACGCCGTGGTCGAGTGCTCCAAACCCATCATTGCCGCCATTAACGGCCCGGCTCTGGGCGCGGGCTTTGGCCTGGTCATGGGCTCGGACATCTGGGTGGCTTCTGAAGACGCTTATGTCTCCATGCCCGAGATCAATGTCGGCCTCGCAGGTGGCGTGACCTTTTTGCAAAAACACTTCAGCCAGTCGCGCGCACGCCGCATGTTCTACACCGGCATGAAGGTGTCGGCGCAAGAGCTCTATCGCCTCGGCCTGGTCGAAGCCTGCCTGCCCGCCGCAGAACTCATGCCTTACTGCATGGAGATGGCCCGCGAGATCGCCTCCAAGAGCCCGATTGCCATGCGCCTTGCCAAGGAAGCCGCACGCATGACGCAGCTGATGCCGATACGCGATGCCTACCGTTACGAGCAGGGCAACACAGTGGCGCTGTCCAAGACGGAAGACTCGAAGGAAGCGCAGCGCGCATTCCTGGAAAAACGCGCACCGGTCTACACAGGTCGATAAAGCCGGCCGCTGACCCTGATAATGGAAAGGGCCGGGTGTGAAGCCGGCCCGGGGCCTGTTCAGGCCCTATACTTTTTCCTCCAACAGAACATGGGTACACGATGGCAACTCGTCGTCAGGCAGAAGACACGGCCACTGAGACAGACAGCTTCAGGCCGCGCGTCGACAACCGCCCGGAGCAGATCATCGGCATCGCCTGCCGGCTGTTCGCAAGGCGCGGTTATGAAGGCACCTCCCTTCGCGATATCGCCGAAGAAGCCAAAATCACCAAGGCCGCCCTGTACTACCACTTCCCCAACAAGGAAGCGCTTTATCACCGCATCGTTCTTGACTCTCTTCAGGCCCTGATTTACCACGTACGTGCGGCCGTTGACCTGGCACCCACACCGCTTGAGAAAGTTCGCCAGTTCATGCTGGTATCGGCCGAGTTCATGGATGCCGACCGCGACTCCTGGATGGCGGGCTCCAACGCCTTCTGGATGGGTGCAGAGAGCGAGCCGCGCACGCTTGCAGTGGCCCTGCGCAACGAGTACGAGGCCATGCTTCGTACCTGCATCAGCGACGCCATCAATTCCGGGGAGTTCAGGAAGAGCAACGTCGCGATGACGGGCCGTTTTCTGTTGTCGGCGCTGAACCAGATCAGCCGCTGGCACAACCCCAATGGGCCGATGTCGATTCGTGAGGTCATCGAGCAGTACCTTGACATGGCCCTGCACGGCCTGCAGGCACCGGCGAAAGCCTGACTCCGCCAGAGCGCTGTAGCAGTTATGCCGGGCTTGCCCCGCGAACCCATTCCGCCGGGCCTGACCCCGGGGCCCCATCTCCCCTCCCCTTCAGTTCGATCTCCATACCTAGGGTTATTACCATCCGTTTACTTACCTGCCGAACGGTAGAATTATTTTAGCCAGCAGGTCAGAGCCACGCCTTTTTGCGCCTTGCCTTTCACTGCACTTTTGAAAAGGATTGCCTTGCATATGTATTCCCGACGTTCAGCACTGGTCATCGCCTCCCTGGTTCTTGCAACTGCAGCCGGCGCACAAACGGCATCAAGCTTCCCGACCAAACCGGTGCAGGTCATCGTGCCCTACGCGGCCGGCGGCGTGACCGACATCCTCGCGCGCATCGTCGCGCTGCGCCTGGCCGACAAATGGAAGCAGCCCGTCATCGTTGACAACAAGCCCGGCGCGGGCACCGTCATCGGCACGGCCGCTGCAGCACGCGCACCTGGCGATGGCCATACCCTGTTCATCACCGCGTTCGGCTTCACGGCCAACCAGGTGCTGGTGCCCAACCTGCCCTACGACCCGAAAGCGCTGGCGCCCCTGTCCATGCTGGCCGACTCCTACAGCTACCTCTATGTCAATTCAGCCGTGCCGGCCAACAATGTGCCCGAGCTGATTGCCTATGCCAAGGCCAACCCTGGCAAGCTGACATTTGCGTCATCGGGTAACGGCTCCAGCCCGCACATCGCGGCCGAACTGTTTGCGTGGCGCACCGGCATAGACATGATTCACGTGCCCTACAAGGGCAATGGCCCGGCCATCAATGATCTGGTTGGCGGCCAGGTCAATGCGCTCTTCGACACCGTCGCGACCATGAGTTTTGTGGGCAGCGGCAAGCTCAAGGTGCTGGGCGTCGGCAGCACAAAACCCGTGGCACGTTCACCCAATGTCGTGCCGATTTCAAAATCGGGCGTCCCCGCACTGGCCGACTTCACAGCTGGAGGCTGGTTCGGCATGTTCATTCCCGCATCAACACCCATCGATCTGCAAAAGAAGATTTATGCCGACGTGCGTGCTGTGCTGGAAACAAAAGAAGTGCACGACGCCATCCTGAAGGCGGGCCTGGAGCCTTCCATCATGTCGCAGGCCGACTTTGCCACCTACCTGAAAAAAGACCTGGACACCTGGGGTCCCGTGATTCGCGAGCGAAAGATCCGGCTCGACTGATACGCGCTGCATGGGTAACAACACAAACAAATAAAGAGAGACAAGCAGACACATGGAACACAAGACAACCTCGATACCAGACGTCCCCCCGATGGGCCGCCTCAAGGGCAGGCGCATTGTGGTGACAGGTGCAGGCTCTGGCATAGGTGCCGCGATTGCCCAGCTCTTCATTGCCGAAGGTGCGCAAGTGGCGGCCATAGACCGCAATGAAGACGGCATCAAGGCGTGGTTCAAACAAGGTACGGGTATTGCACTCAAGGCCGACATCGCCGACGAAGCCTCGGTGAATGAGGCTGTCAAAAAAGCTGCCGACGCCATGGGCGGCATCGACGGACTCGTGAATGCGGCAGGCGTTGCCAACACCGACCTGCTGCGCGATGTGAGCCTGGCCGACTGGAAGCGCACCATAGACATCAACCTCACCGGCAGCTTTTTGATGGCGCGCGCCTGCCTGCCCTGGCTTGAGAAAGTCCAGGACAGCACCATCGTGAATTTCTCGTCCGGCCAGGGCCTGCAGCCCTTCGTGCGCCGCGGCGCCTACGCAGCATCGAAAGCCGGGGTGATCTCGCTGTCGAAAACACTGGCGATGGAATGGGCGCCGATTCGCGTCAACACCATCTGCCCAGGCGCAGTCGATACACCCATGGTGCGCTCCGGCTACACCGCTGAAGCACTGCAGACGCAGGTCGGTGCGCGATACGCGCTCGGCCGCGTGGCCGAACCCATAGAGATCGCCCGCGCAGCCCTTTACCTCACAGGCAGCGAATCATCCTTCGTCACCGGCATTGCGCTGGCTGTTGACGGTGGCCGCAGCTACCACTGACCAATCTTCCCAGATGGCAACCATGACACAAACCAATACCCAGGCCCCCACCTCGCAGGAAGTGGCCGCAGCTGCTGCCGACCCCTATGCCGCCTTCCGGCAGGAGCTCGTCAGGTTCACCGAATCACCCGAACTCGCACCTCTCAAAGAGATCGTTCGCAGCAACCAGAAGATGTCGCGTGCCGAGTTCAGCGCCTGGCAGAAGGCCCTGTTCAAAAAAGGCTGGGGCGCGCCCAACTGGCCGGTTGAATACGGCGGCACGGGCTGGGACCTGCAGCAGCGTTACCTGTTTGAAGAAGTCACGGCCACTGCCGACTGCCCGCCGCAATACCACCACGGCATTGGCCACATCGGCCCGGTCATCATGCATTTCGGCAGCGACGAGATCAAGAACCGCTTCCTGCCGCGCATCCTCGACGGCACAGAACACTGGTGCCAGGGCTACTCGGAACCCGGCGCGGGCTCCGACCTCGCGTCATTGAAATCCACCGCCGTGCGCGACGGCGACGACTATGTGCTGAACGGCCAGAAGATCTGGACATCGCACGCGCATGAAGCCGACATGATGTACACGCTGGTCCGCACTTCCACCGAAGGACGCAAGCAGGCCGGCATCTCACTGCTGCTGGTGCCGCTGAACACGCCGGGCATAGAGATTCGCCAGATCCACACCATAGACCAGTGGCACCATGTGAACGAGGTCTTCCTCAACAACGTGCGCGTGCCGGTGAAGAACCTCGTCGGCGTGGAAGGCGAAGGCTGGAAATGCGCGAAGTTTTTGCTCGACCGCGAGCGCCTGTCGCCATCGACCGTACCGCGCCTGGCGCGCCAGCTCGAACAGGTTGCCGAGCTGCTGGCAGAAAAGATGAAAGCCAACCCCGGCCTGCCGAGCATTCATGCGCTGCAGGAGCGCCTGTTCCTGGCGCAGGCATCGGCCAAGGGTTCACGCCAGATGCTGCTGAGCGCGATCCAGGAAGAAATGCATGGCACGCTGGCCTCGTCGAAATCGTCGGCGCTCAAACTGCACACCTCAGAGCTGTCACAGCAAATCGTCGGCATCGCGTTTGACATTGCCGGCCCTGAATACGCGGCACGCCTGGTGCCTGAAGTTGAAGCGCCCGATGGCTCCGACGACATGGACATCGAACGCCAGCTGACCCACACCTATCTTTTCTACCGCTCACGCTCGATTGCCGGCGGCACCAGTGAAGTGCAGAAAAACGTGATTGCCCGCGACCTGTTTGGAGCTTGAGACATGCCATTTACCGTTACCCCAATGTTCCCTGGTGACCTGTACGACACCACGGACCGCATGGCCGCCACAGCCGCACCCGCATGGTCAGGCGACAAAAACAGCAGCGGCAGCGCCAAATGGACGCAGATCCTTGAACTGGGCTGGCAGGGCGTGCTGGTCAGCGAAGAAGCCGGCGGCGTAGGCGCGACCCTTGCTGAATTTGCCGCGATTGCAGAAGCCGCAGGCCGCCATGCGATGGCGCTGCCGCTGATCGCACGCTGTGTGGTCTCGCCCATGCTGCTGGCGGCCGCCGGCAAGAACGACGCCTCACTCGCGCTGCTTGAACAGCTCTCTGCAGGCCAGGCGTCTGTCTGCCCCGTCATTCAGCCCGACAGCGCTCGCTCACTTCAGGCCACACCGGCCAGCGGTGGCAGTGTCAAGCTCCAGGGCGTGCTGAAAGGCGCAGACCTGACAGAACCCGCCAGCCACATCGTCTTCAACGCCACCAGCGGCAACGGTTCCGGGTCTGTATTGGTGTTGCTGGCGACGAGCGAACTGACACAAGCTGTGCGCTACTTCGAAGGCCTGGATGGCCGCCGCACCGCAGACATCACGCTCGACGGCGTGGTCGTCGAAGCCAGCCATGTACTGCTGCACGGCGATGCCGTGGCGACAGCCGTCAAGTCGGCCATGTCTACCGGCGCGGTCATGACCAGCGTGCAGACCGTGGGTGCACTCGGCGCGATGATCGAGCAGACGATTGAATACCTCTCGACGCGTACGCAGTTCGGCGTGGCACTTTCAACCTTCCAGGCCCTGCGCCACCGCGTCGTTGAAATGTATGTGGCCTATGAAAGCGCACGCGGTCTGGTCAAGGACGTGACTGAAGACCTCTCGGCCAACCCCGCAGCCGACCAGCGCGATGCAGCGCTGACCAAGCTGTATCTGGCGACTGTCGGCCGCACAGTGGCAGAGTCTGCGATCCAGATGCACGGCGGCATGGGCATGACGGTTGAAATGCCGGCCGCCCGCCTGGCCATGCACACGCTGATGTGCAACCTGCAGTATGGTGACCGCTATCACTACCTTGATACGCTGTCTTCGCAGATGGCAGCTGAGGTACAAACAGCAGCAATTGCAGCCTGATACGAACGGGCAGCGCTTAAACATGCATTCACTACATTCACTTTTCTTCCCGGAATCGGTCGCGCTGATAGGCGCGTCGTCTGACCCTGAACGCATAGGCGGCCGCGTGCTGCGCTTCATGCTCGAGGGCGGCTACCAAGGCACCATCTACCCGATCAACAAGGGCGAGCCC
>JAZKHN010000039.1:0-18764 GCA_040385325.1 Pseudomonadota bacterium | reverse complement strand
TGGTACAAACTCACGCCCGAACAGCAGGCCTGGGTTATCAATGGTTCGCCCGGCTGGAATGGCAAGTGGAACCAGCACTGGTTTGGCATCAAACGCTTTTTTGAGTACCTTGAAAGCAAGGCCTACAAGATGCACATTCGCGTATTGCTGTCGAAGTATCGCAGCTACACGACCTGCGAAACGTGCAATGGCGCACGCCTCAAGCTTGAATCATTGCTGTGGCGTTTGGGCACAAAGGAGGCGGCTGATGCGGCATTGCCGGCATCTGAACGTTTTATGCCTGTGGGGGTGCAGTGGCGTCGTGAGCAACTGGAGGCATTGCCTGGCCTGGCGCTGCACGACCTTATGCGCCTGCCCATTGACCGGCTGCAGAAGTTCTCGGCAAGCCTGTCGATTGCTGCTGTGGGTGATGATGCCGAGCAGAAGGCATTGAAGGCCCTGTTTGATGAGATCCAGACCCGGCTCAAGTATCTGTGTGACGTAGGTATAGGCTATCTCACGCTGGACCGGCAAAGCCGTACGCTGTCGGGGGGGGAGGTGCAGCGCATCAACCTGACCACCGCGCTGGGCACCTCGCTGGTCAATACACTGTTTGTGCTGGACGAACCCTCGATCGGCCTGCATCCGCGCGACATGAACCGCATCACCCAGGCCATGCACCGGCTGCGTGATGCCGGCAACACGCTGGTGGTGGTTGAACATGACCCGGCTGTCATGCTGGCGGCTGACCGCATGATTGACATGGGCCCGGGCCCCGGCGAAAAGGGCGGCCAGATCGTGTTTGACGGCACGCCCGAAGACCTCAAGCATGCGAACACACTGACCGGCGACTACCTGGGTTCGCGAAAAAAAGTTGGCATGGGGTTCAAGCGTCCGGTGACTGACAGCACGCCGCGCCTCATTCTGGAGGGGGCACGCGACCACAACCTGAAAAATCTGACGGTTGATTTCCCCCTGCAGCGCCTGGTGTGTGTGACCGGTGTCAGCGGATCGGGCAAGTCCACCCTGATGCAGGACATTCTGGCGCCGGCACTCTTGCGCCAGTTTGGAAAGGCGACCGAAACGCCCGGCCTGCATGATCGCCTGATGGGTGCAGATCACCTGACAGACGTTGTGTTTGTTGATCAATCGCCGATCGGCAAGACTGCGCGCTCCAACCCGGCCAGTTACGTGGGTGCATGGGATGCCGTTCGTGACCTGTTTGCCCAGGCGCCGCTGGCGCGGCAGCGCAGTTACACCTCGTCGAAATTCAGTTTCAACAACGGCGATGGCCGCTGCCCGACCTGCGGCGGTTCGGGCTTTGAGCATGTCGAGATGCAGTTTTTGAGTGACGTCTATCTGCGTTGCCCGGACTGCGATGGCAAGCGTTACCGCCCCGAGATTCTTGAAGTCACCATCGAGCGCAAGGCGATTGGCCAGGCCATGCCAAGCGTGATGAACGTGTCTGACGTTCTGAACCTCACAGTGAGTGAGGCCGTGCAGTTGTTCGCACAAGACCGCGAGGTTGTGCGTGCCCTGCAGCCCATTGTTGATGTCGGGCTTGAATACGTGAAACTGGGCCAGCCAGTGCCCACGCTGTCGGGTGGCGAGGCGCAGCGGCTCAAGCTCGCCGGTTTTCTGGCTGACGCCAGCAAGACACAAAGCGCCAGCAAGCAGGCTCTGGCCTTGCGCACCCCTGGCCGCGGCACCCTGTTCCTGTTTGACGAGCCGACCACCGGTCTGCATTTTGACGACATCGCCAAGCTCATGCGCGCGCTGCGCAAACTGCTTGACGCCGGTCATTCACTCATCGTCATTGAGCACAACCTTGACGTGATCCGCTCGGCCGACTGGCTGATTGACCTCGGCCCTGAAGGCGGTGAGGATGGCGGCCTGTTGGTGGCCGAGGGCACGCCCGAAGAGGTGCGCGAACACCCGACATCGCATACGGCCAAAGCCCTGCGAGAGTACGAAGCCGCGATGGGCCAGGTGTATGGCGTTGAAGAGGCAAAAGCGAAAGCGTGGAAGACCCGCCCTGCATTCAGCAACCTGATACAGATCGTCAACGCCAAGGAAAACAACCTCAAGAGTCTGTCGGTCGACATTCCGCGCGGCAAGTTCAATGTGGTGACCGGCGTGTCGGGCTCGGGCAAGTCCACGCTGGCCTTTGATATTCTGTTCAATGAAGGCCAGCGCCGTTACCTCGAATCGCTCAACGCCTATGCGCGCAGCATTGTGCAGCCAGCGGGCAGACCAGAGGTTGATGCGGTGTACGGTATTCCGCCGACGGTGGCGATCGAGCAGCGCCTGTCGCGCGGCGGGCGCAAGTCCACGGTCGGTACAACGACCGAGGTGTGGCACTTTTTGCGCCTGCTCTACGTCAAGCTGGGTGTGCAGCATTGCACCAAAGACGGGGCAGCTGTCATGCCGCAAAGTCCCGAGAGCATTGCTGCGCAGTTGATGAAAGCCTATCGCGGCAAACATATAGGCCTGCTGGCGCCGCTCGTGATTGCCCGCAAGGGTGTGTATACCGAACTTGCCGATTGGGCGCGGCCGCGCGGCTATACCCACCTGCGCATCGACGGCGAGTTTTTGCCCACCACCAACTTCCCGCGCATTGACCGCTTCAAGGAGCACACGGTCGAGTTGCCCATAGCCGATATTCACGTCTCGCCAGAAAACGAGGCGGTGTTGCGCGCGGCACTGGCTGTCGCGCTGCAGCACGGCAAGGGTGTGGTGCATGTGCTGGCGCCGCTGGACGGCCTGAAGGGCGCGATGATCGCTGGTACCTCCACCAAAAGCATAGGCACGCTGGAGGCATCGTCCACCAAACGCGCCTGCCCGGTGTGTGCCACGTCTTACCCCGAGCTTGACCCCCGCCTCTTCAGCTACAACAGCAAACACGGCTGGTGCCCGGACTGTGTGGGTACCGGTGTCAAGCTCACCAAAGAGCAGCGCAAGGTGTTCGACGACTCCGTGCGCGACGACGACAACAAGGGCCGCGAGCAAAGTTTTGAGGAGCCTGAAGCCGAAGACGTCGCTGATGCGGTTTGCCCCGGCTGCGAAGGCACACGCCTGAACAGGCAGGCCAGGGCCGTGAAGTTTGCCGGTGTCGGTATTGCCGAAATCGCACGCCTGTCCGTGACCGATGTGCGCGCCTGGGTTGAAAAGCTGGCTCTGGTCGGCCGTGAAAGCGGTATCGCGCGCGACCTGATCCCCGAGATCAAATCACGCCTTGAATTCCTGGAGGATGTGGGCCTCGGTTACCTCACGCTGGACCGCGGGGCACCCACCTTGTCTGGTGGCGAAGCGCAACGCATACGCCTCGCAGCGCAGCTCGGCTCCAACCTGCAGGGTGTTTGTTATGTGCTTGACGAGCCGACGATTGGCCTGCACCCGCGTGACAACCAGATATTGCTGCGTGCCCTGGGCAAGCTCAGCGAGCGCGGCAACACGCTGGTCGTCGTCGAGCATGACGAAGACACCATCCGCCGCGCCGACAACATCATCGACATTGGCCCCGGTGCAGGCAAACGCGGCGGCCGGCTGGTGGGGCAGGGCACGGCGGCACACCTTGCGACTGTGCCGGATTCCCTGACGGGCCGGTACCTGGCCAACCCCTTGATCCATCCGCTTGAAGTGCGGCGTGAGACGCGCGAAGGGCTGGCGGCAGTGGCCGGGAGCACTGCGGACACCAAAGCTGCGCCGGCCAAACCGCTGAGCAAACAAAAGCAGGCGCAACTCAAGGCGGCTGCGTTAAAAGCAGCTGCGGCCACCGCCAGCGTCCTGCACAATGCAGCGCCCGTGACGGCCAGCCCGTTTACCTCCTGGTTGAAGGTGTCGAAGGCCGATCTGCATAACCTGAAAGATGTGAGCATTGAGGTGCCGCTGTACCGGCTTGTGGCGGTGACGGGCGTCTCGGGCTCCGGCAAATCGACGCTTGCGCGCGATGTGCTGCTGACCAATGTTCATGCCGCTGTGATGCAGCGTTCCACCAAGGCCGGGCGTGATGCAGACGCGGCTGGCAAGCACGCGGCATGGACAGGTTGCGAAAGCATAGACGGCTACCAGGTGGTAGACCGCGTGCTTGAGGTCGACCAGACACCCATCGGCAAGACGCCGCGCTCATGCCCGGCGACCTATATCGGCTTCTGGGACACGATTCGAAAACTGTTTGCCGACACGCTCGAAGCACGCGCACGCGGCTACGCGGCTGGGCGCTTCAGCTTCAATACCGGCGAGGGCCGCTGCCCGACCTGCGAAGGTGCCGGCGTGCGCACCATCGGCATGAGCTTCCTGCCGGATGTGAAGGTGCTGTGCGAAACCTGCCACGGCGCACGCTTCAACCCCGAGACGCTGGCCGTCACCTGGCGCGGCAAGAGCATTGGCGAAGTGTTGAAGATGGAAGTCGATGAAGCGGTCGAGTTTTTCGCCTCCATGCCGAATATCAGCCATCCACTGCAACTGCTGAAAGACGTGGGCCTGGGTTACCTGACCCTCGGCCAGCCTTCGCCAACCCTGTCTGGCGGCGAGGCACAGCGCATCAAGCTGGTGACCGAGCTAAGCAAGGTGCGTGATGACATTACGCGTCGCGGCCAGAGAGCGCCGCACACCCTGTATGTGCTTGACGAGCCGACGGTGGGCCTGCACATGGCCGATGTTGAAAAACTCATCCATGTGCTGCACCGTCTCGTTAATGGCGGCCACAGCGTGGTGGTGATCGAGCACGACCTCGACGTGATTGCCGAGGCCGACTGGGTGATTGACCTGGGCCCGGACGGGGGCAATGCCGGCGGTACGGTGGTGGCGTCTGCACCGCCCGAGGCCGTGGTGAAGCTGGGCACGCACACAGGCAAGGCGCTGAAAAGCGTTCTGGCCCGGGTTTAGCCCCATCCGGTTACAAATTGCTGAGACCCCTGACGCAGGCGCGACAGGGCTTCAGGTGTTCCCCTGATGCGCCCGGCGGTGTTGTCGCGCAAGATGCAGCGATTGCCACCACCCACCGGGAGTTTTCATGCAACGTCGACATCTTTTGCACACCGCCGCAGCACTGGCTGTTTTTGCCCTGGTCCAGCCGGTCCTTGCGCAAAACACCTTCCCGAACAAACCCATCAAGCTGGTGATTGCCTTTCCTGCGGGTGGGCCGACCGACATCACCATGCGGTCGCTGGCTGACAACGCGGGCAAGATTCTGGGGCAGCCCGTGATTGTCGAGAACAAGCCCGGTGCTGGCGGCACACTGCCCGCGCAGCAACTGCAGGCCTCACCCGCCGACGGCTATACCGTGGGGCAGATTCCTCTGGGCGTGTTTCGTCTGGGTTACACCACGAAGATCAACTGGGACCCGGTCAAGGACATCAGCTACGTCATCAATGTGACCGGTTACGCATTCGGTATCGTGGTGCCGGCCGACAGCCCGTTCAAGACCTGGGCTGATTTTGTAGCTTATGCGAAGGCCAACCCTGGCAAGCTGACTTATGGCTCCACGGGAACGCTTACCAGCCCGCACCTGACGACGGAGCTGGTGGCGCAGAAGGCCGGCATCCAGCTGCAGCACGTTCCTTACAAGGGCAGTGCAGACCTTACGCTGGCGCTGGTCAGCGGCCAGTTGATGGCGGGTGCTGACAGTACTGGTTTTGCACCGCAGGTGGAGGCCGGCAAATTGCGTGTGCTCAATACCTGGGGTGAAAAGCGCCTTGATAAATTCCCCACTGCGCCCACGCTGAAAGAGCTGGGTTACGACATCGTGCAGAACTCGCCTTTCGGCATTGGTGCGCCCAAGGGTACGCCGCCCGATGTGGTCAAGCGCCTGCATGACGCATTCAAGAAGGCCATGGAAGAACCCAGCTATGTCGCGTCACTTGCACGTTACGACATGCTGCCCAATTACCTGAGTTCTGCCGACTACACAAAGTTTGCGCAGGACACGGTAGTTCGTGAAAAGGTCCTGATTGACAAGCTGGGCCTGGCCAAGCCCAACTGATTCCAGGTCGACGCAGCCCGGGCTGGGCTTTTAATGTCTGGCAGCCAGTAGTGCCTGCGCCACCTCTGCAAAGCCCGCGCCGCGCTCGCCTTTTGTGATGTAGCGCGGCCTGTGTGCCAGCTGCGCCTCAAAGCGCCGAACGTTCGCCACGCCAATGGATTGCCGAAACGCTTCAAACATCAGCACATCGTTGGTCGAGTCGCCCACAAACGCCCACTGGTCAATCTCGGCTTCCAGCTCCCGACCCCACAGCTCACGCAGTATCCAGCGCGCGCCCTGCCATTTGTTGTGTGTGCCCAACCAGCCGTTGATATGGATGGAACTGACAGTGGCGTTCATGCCTTCGCTGCGCATAAGCGAGACCACTGCGGTAATCTGCGCTTCATCCAGATGCTCAAACTCGCTGTGGTCTATGGCGATGTCAGTCTCGCGTCCTGACGAGTCCGTTGCCCGGCGGGCACCCGGAATTTCGTGCTCGATTCGTTCAAGTACCTGCTGCATCCGCGCGTAATTGGCAAGGCGTGTCGCATTGTCCTGCTGGTACCGTTTCACCAGTATGTTGCGCGCATCGACGCCGGCGGGCAGTCCCTCTGGATTTGCAAGCTGCAAGGCCACGGCACCGTTCTCTGCCACGATGGCTTCTACAGGCCAGCTTTGCGCAAAGGGTTCGCTCCAGCCGACGGGTCGACCGGTAATGGCGATGACCGGGATACCGGACTCGCACAATTGGCCGAGTGAAGCCAGCGCGTCACGTGTGATGGCGCCGTCTGTGGTCAGCGTGTCGTCAATGTCCGTAAAAACGCCCTTGATTCGGCGGCGATCCGCCAGAGGCCAGCGCTTTATTTCCTGCATCGTGAAATTGTCCCACGCCCGACATGGGCTTGCCGGACAAAACCGGTTTTGGCTACAATACGTGCTTCCTGAGGAGCGTTGCAACCCACTCCACGTGGTCTAGGCTCAGGACTTTCATTTGCAACCACGCTCACCCGCATGCGCTATCAGGCCGGGTGAGTCCAATACAACTCCCCCTGAAAACGCAAGCTCGTGGCTATCCTGCCCAATTTGACCCATGACTTCTGGAGTTATCAAATGAACGCTGTTCTGAAACCTGTCGCTGACTACATCATTGCCGACATCTCCCTTGCCGCCTGGGGCCGCAAGGAACTGAAAATCGCCGAAACCGAAATGCCTGGCCTGATGGCCATTCGTGAGGAATTCGCCAAGGCCCAGCCGCTCAAGGGCGCACGCATCACCGGTTCGCTGCACATGACCATCCAGACCGGCGTGCTGATCGAAACACTGCAGGCCCTGGGCGCTGACGTGCGCTGGGCTTCGTGCAACATCTTCTCGACGCAGGACCACGCTGCTGCGGCAATTGCCGAAGCCGGCACGCCCGTGTTCGCGATCAAGGGCGAAACCCTGGCCGACTACTGGGATTACACCCACCGCATTTTTGAGTTCAGCGGCGCCAAGGGCTCGGCTGAAGAAGGCCCGAACATGATCCTGGACGACGGTGGCGATGCAACGCTGCTGATGCACCTGGGCACCAAGGCCGAGAAAGATGCAAGCCTTCTCGCCAACCCCGGCAGCGAAGAAGAAATCTGCCTGTTCAACTCCATCAAGGCCAAACTTGCGCAAGACCCGACCTGGTACAGCCGCCGCCTGAAGAACATCATCGGCGTGACCGAAGAAACCACCACCGGCGTGCTGCGTTTGAACGAAATGTCTGCCAAGGGCACGCTGGCCCTGCGCGCCATCAACGTGAACGATTCCGTCACCAAGTCCAAGTTCGACAACCTTTACGGTTGCCGCGAATCGCTGGTCGATGCCATCAAGCGCGCTACCGACGTGATGGTTGCCGGCAAGGTTGCACTGGTCGCTGGTTACGGCGACGTGGGCAAGGGTTCTGCACAGGCCCTGCGTGCCTTGAGCGCACAGGTCTGGGTCACCGAAATCGACCCCATCAACGCCCTGCAGGCCGCAATGGAAGGCTACAAGGTCGTGACCATGGAATACGCAGCCGACAAGTGCGATATTTTTGTGTCCGCCACCGGCAACAAGAACGTCATCACCTATGACCACATGGCGAAGATGAAAGACCAGGCCATCGTCTGCAACATCGGCCATTTCGACAACGAAATCGATGTCGCTGCACTCGAAAAATGCACCTGGGAAGAAATCAAGCCACAAGTCGACCATGTCATCTTCCCTGACGGCAAGCGCATCATCCTGCTGGCCAAGGGCCGCCTCGTCAACCTCGGTTGCGGCACGGGTCACCCCAGCTTCGTGATGTCTTCCAGCTTTGCCAACCAGACGATCGCCCAGATCGAACTGTTCACCAAGCAGGCTGACTATGAAGTTGGCAAGGTCTATGTGCTGCCAAAACACCTCGACGAAAAAGTCGCACGCCTGCACCTGAAGAAGGTCGGCGCAATGCTGAGCGAGTTGAGCGACGAGCAGGCTGCCTATATTGGTGTGTCGAAAGCCGGTCCATACAAGGCAAATACGTACCGGTATTGAGTTGATTCGCTGCAAAGCGAATTCATTCAACGCGGACAAGAGGAGAACACGGAGGGCGCGGAGCCTGGGGTTGAGAAGACGCCATATCCGTTTGCTCTGTGTTCTCCTGTCTCCTCTCCTTTTCTCCGCGTTAAAACTTCCCGAATCAAATTTCCATGCGCGCTGACCTTTTCCTCGTTGAACACGGCTTTGCCACCACCCGCTCCCAGGCCCAGCGCCTGATCGGGTCTGGTGTGCAGTGGCGCGTGCTGGTTGAGGGCGAGGTCGCCCCGGCGTGGAAACGCGTTGCCAAGAATGGCGATGAGATTCCGCTCTCGGCCGAGCTGCAGGTGCTCGACAACACCGAGGCCAAATACATCTCGCGTGGCGGCCTCAAGCTCGAAGGCGCGCTGAAGGCGACGAAGTTGAAAGTGGCGGAGCTGCGTTGCATCGACATTGGCCAGTCGACCGGGGGTTTTACAGACTGTTTGTTGCAGAGTGGTGCAGCACAGGTTGTGGGCGTCGATGTCGGTCACGGCCAGTTGCATGCCACCATGCGTGCCGATGACCGTGTGGTCTGCATCGAGGGCGTGAATGCACGTTCGCTGACGGCAGATGACCTGTCGGAACATTACCGCCGCGCTGTACACATCAAGAATGGTGGCGAAGATTTTGGGGAAGATGGTGACGGTCATCACGGTGATGAGGACTTCGATGACGAAGACCTTGATGATGGACGCGAAAGCGGCGACGGGTTCAACCCGCTTTTTGATTTCCTCACCGGCGACCTGTCCTTTATCTCGCTCACACTTGTCTTGCCTGCAGTTGCCCGTTTGCTGAAAGCCGATGGCCATCTGCTCATGCTGGTCAAGCCTCAGTTCGAATTGCAGCCGGGCCAGATAGGAAAGGGCGGCATTGTGCGTGACCCGGCGCATTTTGAATTTGTCGAAAAGCGTTTGCGTGATACCTGTGCTGAAGTAGGTGTTGACGTTCTCGGCTGGATGGAGTCAGCGATTGAAGGGGGTGACGGCAACCGCGAGTTTTTTATCCACGGCAAAAAGCAGCACAACGTGGCGGCAGAAGACAAGCCACTGGCCGCAGCGCCGGTGCGCAATATTCCCAAACGCACACCGCGCAGCGAGTTGCGCGCCCTGCATGCGGCGCATGAAGACTCTGAAGAGGCCCACGCCGGCCAGCATGGACCCGCACGAAGCAAACGCAAGAAAAAATATGAACAGGATCAGCCCGATCAAGCCGACGGGACTGAATAAGAATCCGGGAGCTGTGATGACCTTGCCGATTAGCCTTGAATTTTTTCCGCCCAAGACGCCTGAAGGCGCGGCCAAGCTGCGTGTGACGCGCCAGTCGCTCTACGCGCTTAAACCCGATTTTTGTTCGGTGACTTTTGGGGCAGGTGGTTCCACGCAGGACGGCACTTTCGGCACTGTCGGTGAAATCCTCGCCGAAGGCGTTGATGCGGCCAGCCATTTTTCATGCGTGGGCGCGACCAAGGCCACGGTGCGTGAGCAGCTTGGCATTTTGCAGAAGATGGGCGTCAAACGCCTGGTCGCCCTGCGTGGCGACCTGCCCAGCGGTTATGGCGCAGGCGGTGAGTTTCATTACGCCAGTGACCTGGTGGCTTTCATACGCGCAGAGACTGGCGATGCCTTTCATATTGAAGTGGCGTCCTATCCCGAAATCCATCCGCAGGCCAAATCGGCCGATGCGGATCTGCAGGCCTATGTGACCAAGGTCAGGGCCGGCGCCAATTCGTCGATCACGCAGTATTTTTTCAACAGCGACGCCTATTTCCGTTTCGTTGACGATGCGACAAGGCTGGGCGCCGATGTGCCCGTAGTGCCCGGCATCATGCCCATCACCAGCTCCACACAGCTCATGCGTTTTTCTGATGCGTGCGGCGCCGAGATACCTCGCTGGATTCGTCTGCGCCTGCAGGCTTTTGGTGACGATGTCGATTCCATCAAGAGTTTTGGCCTTGATGTGATCACAGACCTGTGCGACCAGTTGCGCACCGCGGGTGTGCCCGCCATTCATTTCTACACCATGAACCAGGCTGCGGCGACGACGGAGATTGTCCGCAGGTTGCAACTGGCTTGAGCGGACATAGCACAACGGGGCTGCCATGCCGCATCACCTGATCAGGCTGGCCCTTGCATGCTGCGTTTCGGCTTTTCTCGCTGCCTGTACGACTGCACCGACGTCACCGGTATTAACGACACCTTCGCCGTCAGCAGATCAGGCAAGGCCTTCGGCGGTGAGCCGGCCCTTGCGTCTCTCGCAAAATCCTGAAGCAGCGGGTACACCTTCTGAATCCACACCCGGCATTTCACTTGCCGACGAAGTGCCGCAGCCCGGTCTTCTCAATGGCGAGGTGCCTCGAGAGTTCCAGCGTGGCCACGCCTCCTGGTATGGCCCGGGCTTCAATGGCAGGCGTACCGCCAGTGGTGAGCGCTACGACATGCATGCGCTGACGGCCGCCCACCGCACCTTGCCCTTCGGCACACTGGTGCGTGTACGCAGCCTCGTCAACGGTCGTGAAGTGGACGTGCGGATTACAGACCGTGGCCCCTACAGTCGCGGCCGCATCATCGACGTGAGCCGTGCGGCGGCAGAAGAGCTGGGCATGCTGGGGCTGGGCTTCAAGCAGGTTGTGCTGCTTGTGCCGGAGTCAACGCCAGATGTTGAAGAGTTGCCGCCTGCACCCAAACCCGTCAGGCGGGTGGTGCGCAAGCCGGCACCGCGCAAAGGGCGGTAAACGCAGCCGTCAGCCAGCTGGTTTCAGCCAGGCTTCAAAACTGTCAATCAGCATCTCCAGTCCTTGGGGAAAAGAATGGGCTGTGTCCAGTGTCGAGAACGCATCCAGAACATAACGCGCGCCCTGCAACTCACCTTCGGGCTGCGATTCGATCTGCTGGCGAATATAAGACGTGTGAAATGCGGGCAACTGCCGGCTGATTTCGGCGTAAGAAGCAGAAGTTACATATTGCATTAGCAGTAGATAGCCCAGGGCTGACTGGTCGGGTGTGAAGCCGCCGTTTCGAAAAATCTCTCCCATGCGGTCGAGGTAGAGCATGCCGTAGTCAGTCTCGCCCTGGCTCACTTGCTGGAACAACCGAAAGCGGTTGTGCCCCATGATGTAGCGGATGACACCACCGTACTCGACGCTGATTTCAAAGGTCAGCAGGGCTTCATTTTTCAGGTCCTGCTTCCAGTTCCCGGTCAGCCGTGGGCGCCGCGAATGCCTCTCCCTGAAATAGCGGTTGGCGACACCGGAAATCAGGTCGTTCCGGCTCCCGATGTAGTAGTGGATGAGGGTTGGTGCGACGCCCAGTTCGCGCGCCAGACCCACCATCGATATGTCGTCCAGGGGCTCCACCTTGGCCATCGCCGTCGCGCGGTCAAGTATCAATTCGCGCGTAAGCGCTGGCGCAGCCCCGGCATCCGGTACACCGAGTTTGGGCGGCCGCCCGCGTTTGCGCGCCTGGCCGTCCACCGACGCCAGTGTCAGGGATGGTTTTGCTTTCAGGGACGGAATGGCCGACTTTACGGCGGCGGATTTCGGCACGGATTTAGGCATCCTAGGGTTATTCCCAATTAAATTGTGATGCTCTCAATTGTTTAATTGAGACCATCTAAATTATATCTGGAGCACACAGTGGCCGAGACAGCAAAAGGCAAGGTTACCGCAGGACTGCGTGGCGCAGGCTGGAATCCGGCCCGCATGGACAGGCCCTACCAAACTTCCGCGTTCAGCCTTTCGACTGCTGACGAGCAGCGCACGCTCGGCCTGCTTTACACGCTCACCGGCCACGAAAAAACGGTGGTGTGCCTCATGCATCCGCGTGAATTCATCGCCACGCCCTACCTGGTTCCCGACGTGCTGGATGCCGGCTGTGCGGCGTGGGTGCAGGGCCCACGCGCGATCGGCAACGACTTGAGGCTCGAGCACGAACTCGCCATCCTGGATGTGGCCGCGAGCATGGTGCATTTGCGTTCGCTCGGCTTCACGCGGATTATTCTGCTCGGTAATTCCGGCGGTGCCAGCCTGTATGCCTTTTACGTGCAGCAGGCGATGCGTACCCCCGACGCCCGCCTCACGCGGACACCGGCAGGCCGGCCTGTCGATCTTGCAGGGGCAAACATGCCGGTACCCGATGGTCTGATTTTTGTGTCGCCCCATCCGGGGCAGGGCAAGCTGCTGCTGAACTGCATAGACCCCTCGGTCACCGACGAAATGGATGCCCTGTCTGTCGATGCGGCGCTGGACCCGTTTGACCCGGCCAACGGTTTTGCGAGGCCGCCGGCTTCCTCAAAATACAGCATCGACTTTGCCACGCGTTACCGCGCAGCGCAACATGCGCGGGTAGGGCGGCTCGATGCCAAGGCCACACAAATGGTGGCGGTGAAGGCCGACGCCCGGAAAAAGGTCAAGGACAAAACCGCGACCACCGCCGAAAAACGCATTGCCGCCTATGCGCCGATTTTCCAGATTTCGCGCACCGATGCCGACTTGCGCTGCTGGGACACGTCGATCGACCCCTCTGACCGCGAAGTGGGCTCCGTCTGGGGCCGTGACCCGGCCGCATCCAACCTTGGCAGTGTGGGCTTTGCGCGGCTGGTGACGCCAGAGTCCTGGCTGTCGACCTGGTCGGGCATCACGTCCAGGGCCAGCTTTGAGCTCTGCGGTCCCGAGCTCAAATTGCCCACCCTGGTGGTGGAGTACACCGGTGACCAGGCCGCCTTCCCATCCGAGATGGACGCCATCTATGAATCGCTCGGGACCACAGAAAAAAGCAGGGTCAAGGTGCGCGGCAACCATCATGGTCAGGCGCTGGCCGACGGCGAAGAAACCGGCCAGGTACTGGCGGGGCGGCAGGTGCAGGCATGGCTGCGCTAGACGCAAACCTGAGCCAGGGCTGAGCCCGCCACATCAGATTTTCAAGCGTGCTTCACATTCATATCAACCAACGGAGACAAAACAATGCAAACAAAATCAATCCTTAAACTGGCGCTGCCTGTCGTGATGGGCATGAGCCTGCTGGGCGCACAGGCGCAGGGTACGGGCTATCCGCAGAAATCCATACGCCTGCTCGTGGCAGCACCGGCCGGTTCGGCGCCCGATCTGATCGCCAGAATCGTCGGAGAGAAACTCAGCAAGCAAATGGGGCAAGCGGTGCTTGTCGACAACCGGCCCGGTGCCGGCGGCATCGTGGCGATGAATCTGCTCAAGACCAGCCCTGCTGACGGCTACACGCTGGCCATCCCGCAGGCTGCGGTGGTCACCGTGACCCCCTTCACGTACAAGGAGGCGAACTACAACGTAGAACGTGACTTTGAAACCTTCGCGGTGGTTGCCACATCGCCCATGATGCTGGTGACCAACGCGACCAATCCCGCCAAAACCTTTGCGGATGCCATTGCCATGGCCAAGGCCAAACCCGACCAGGTCGCCGTCGGAAACCCGACCCGCACGTCCATCCCGCACCTGTTCGCGGAGCTTGCGGGCATCAAGTCGGGTGCGAAGTTCCAGCAGGTGTCGTTTGCCAACACAGGGCAGGGCATACAGGCCGTGGTCAATGGCGATACCGCCCTGTATACGGACGGCGTGGGACCGCTGATCCAGCTGGTCAAATCGGGCCGCCTGCGTGCGCTGGCTGTGGCGTCTGAAACAGAACTGCCCGGCATGGAAGGCATCCCGCTGGCCAACAAGACCGTGCCCGGGCTGAACGTGTCCGGCTGGTTCAGCATGCAGGCGCCCAAGGGCACGCCGTCAGCCATCCTGCAGCGCCTGAACACCGAGATCAACATCATCCTGAAGCAGCCCGATGTGATCGCCAAGTTTGCCGAATTTGGCACCTATCCCACCCCGGGCAGCGTGCCAGAGTCGCAGGCTTTCATCAAAAGCGAAGTGGCTAAATTTGGTGACGTCATCCGCGCACTTGGCCTGAAACCCGAATAAGTGGCGCAGCCAGAGTGAAACTCCGACATGACACCTAATCTTCAGTACCAGGTCCATGAACCCATGCCCGGCGTCGTCTACGCGCCGCCGTCGGACCTGAAACGTTACCTCGATGCCGGCATGCTGCAGCGGCAGACCATGGCGCAGGCCTTCAGGGAATCTTTCGCGCAGCACAAGGACCGGATAGCGGTGAGAACAAAGGAAGGCGAGATCAGCTACGCAGAGCTAGACGAGCGCACCGAGCGGCTGGCGGCGGCCTTCATTCGCATGGGCCTGAAGCCGCTGGACCGTGTGATCTTCCAGATCGGCAACTGCGCAGAGTTGCTGCTGGGCCTGATCGCGTGTTTCAAGGCCGGGCTGATTCCGGTCTGCACGCTGGCCGCACATCGCGAAAGCGAAATCGGCTACCTCGGCAAACACGCCGAAGCCAGGATGCATTTTGTGCAGGGCGACGATCCGCGCTTTGACGATGTGGCTTTTGCCGAACGCATGCAGGCCGTCGTGCCCAGCCTGCGCCATATCGTGCAGGGTCGTGGAGAGCGGCGAGGTCAAGCGACCCACCTGCATGAACTGATCGCTTCGGTATCGCTGGAGGAAGCTCGTGAGCTGCTGGAGGGCGTGGTGCTCGACCCCTTCCAGGTGGCGGTGTTCCAGCTCTCTGGCGGCACCACCGGCATCCCCAAGATCATCCCGCGTTTCCACCATGAATACATCTACAACATGCGCGCGGTGTCCGATGCGCTGGGCTTCCGTGAGGACGACTGCCTCTTCATGCCGCTGCCCATGATGCACAACCTGAACATGGTGGTGCTTTACGGCCCTTTCCTGCTCAAGGGCGCCACCACGGTCATCGCCAGCACGGTGAGTTCCGAAGCGATTGGCGCGATGTTCAGCCAGCAGGCACCCACCTGGGCTGTGCTCGCAGGACCCATCCTGGAAAGGCTCAAACCGTCCATCGCCGACGGCACCTTTCCCTTGAGCGGGCTGCGCGGTGTCATCAGCACCAATAACGCGCCCATGCTGCGCAAGTCGCTCAATGCGCCGATACGGCATATCTTCGGCATGACCGAGGGTGTCGTCATGTTCACCCATGAAGTCGATCCGCAAATCGTCAAGGACACCATGGTCGGCACGCCGATATCGGCGCTGGACCAGGTCAAGCTGTTCAGGATTGGCACCGAGGAAGAGATTACCGAGGAAGGTGTGGAGGGCGAATGCGTTTTCTACGGGCCTTACACCATTCACGGCTACTACGACGCTGCCGAGCGCAACGCCCAGGCCTTCACCAGCCAGGGCTACTACCGTTCGGGCGACCTGATGCTGTTTCGCGATATCGACGGCAAGCGCTACTACCAGTTCCGCGGCCGCACCAAGGACGTGGTGGACCGCGGCGGCGAAAAAATCAACTGTGAAGAAGTGGAATTGCTGCTGGCGCGGCATCCGGCGATTGCCACCACCGCACTGATCGGCATGCCAGACAAACTCTTCGGCGAGCGGGTGTGCGCTTTCGTGACACTGCGCCCAGGTAACCAGGCACCGACCGTCGCCGAGGTGGGCGAGTACCTGAAGGACCTGGGGCTGGCCAAATTCAAGTGGCCTGAGCGCATAGAGGTGATTGCCGAGCTGCCGCTGACCAACGCCGGAAAGCTGAGCAAACCCCGGCTGAAAGAGCTGATTGTGCAAAAGCTGGCGGGCGAAAACGCTGCAACGGCCTGATTCAATGAACGCAAAGGAATATTCATGACTGCATCCAGACCTGTCCAGAAACCCATACCCATAGCCGGTGTTCACCACACCGCCCGGCCCACCTGGAAGCTGGCCGAGACCGTGCACTTCTACCGCGACCTGCTCGGCCTGCCACTCGTGCATGCCATCTCGGCGCGGGGCTGGGGGCCGGAAGACCATGCCGATTTCGTGCATTTCTTTTTTGACAGCGGCAATGACAGCACCATCGCCTTCTTCTATTACATCGGGACGACGCCGCCAGAATTCGTGGAGGTTCGCGACGACTACCGCTATCGCGCTTCACACACTGCCTGGCGTGTGAAGACACGCGAAGAGCTGCTGGCCTGCCGTGAAAAGATAGAAGCGGCAGGCATCACCATTCATTACCAGATTCGCCATGAAGTCATCGAGTCGATTTACTTTGACGACCCCAACGGCTACTCCATTGAAATCACCTGGCAGGTCCGGCCATTCGAATTGATTGACATTCGGGACGCAGGCCGGACCATCGACACTGCGATTGAGATTGAAAAGAATCGGGGTGTGACACCCTTTACCTCCATCGACCAGGTCTGGGCCGACAAGGCTGCAGCGCTGGCGCAGGATTTTGAAAAGGCGGCCGCCTGATGCCTTCCATTTTTGTGATGAACGTTCCTGAATTCCGCCCGCTGGTCGACTACTCGAAAACGCAGTCGCACTACATCGTGGAAGGCCCGAAACTTGGTTACTTCCGCATAACGGGCGATCCCGAGTTGACCTTCAGACGGAAGGAGCTCGGTGTCAAGCCGGCTGTCTGGCACGGACTGTTGACCGGCGGGCTGATGGGGAAAATCACCCATTTCGACAACGACCGTCTTACGATCGAAGGGCTGCCCGTATGAAAGTCGCCATCGTCGGCGGCGGCCCTTCCGGGCTCTACCTCGCCATCCTTCTCAAACGCCGCCGTCCCGGCTGGCATGTCGGCATCGTCGAGCAGAACCATCCGGGTTCCACTTTCGGTTTCGGGGTGGTGCTGGCCGATTCGGGCCTGGCGCGCATCCGCGCTGCCGATGCCGAGGTCTACGAAAAGCTCGTCGCAAAAATGGACTTCCACGGCATCCAGACCATTGACCTGCGCGAACACCCGATCGATCTGCACCACCCTGCCAAGGGCGGTGCGATTGCCCGCATCGACATGCTGCACGTGTTGCAGGAGATTGCGCTCGGCGCCGGCGTCGATATCCAGTTCGGTCAGCGCATCAACCATCCCGACGAGCTCGAAAAGTTCGGCCTCGGCGATGCCGATGTCATCGTCGGCGCAGACGGCGTCAATTCCGTGGTGCGTGCGGCGCATGAGGAGGAGTTCGGAACGACAAAAGTTTTTCTCAGCAACCGCTTCGCCTGGTACGGCACCCGCCGCGTCTTCGAGAAATCGGCGCTGGTCTTTCGCAAGTGGAAGGGCGGTTACTTTGTGGCCCATTACTACCCTTACAGCAGCAGCATGAGCACCTTCGTTGCAGAGTGTGACCAGGCCACCTGGATCAGCTTCAACATGGAGGCCATGAGCGAGCAGGCGCGGCAGGAGCTTTTCGAGGAAATTTATGCACCCGAGCTCAAGGGTGAAAAGCTGATTTCCAACAACTCCGTCTGGCGCCAGTTTCCGGTCATACGAAACCGGAGCTGGACGGCTGGCAACTGCGTGGTGATCGGTGACGCCCAGACCAGCGCTCACCCGACGATAGGGTCGGGAACCCGGATTGCGCTGGAAGACTCGCTGGCGCTGGCCGAGGCGCTGACCTGTGAGCCGCCCGCCGGACAGCCGGAGCCGACGCCGGTGCAGCGGCTGCTGGGTTTTGCAGCGGTGCGCGGGCCCGCCAAGGACAAGCTGCTTGATGCGTCCAGAAAATCCTACCTCTGGTATGAGCATATCGGCGACTGGATGGAGCGCTACACGCCGCTCGAGTTCATCTATGCCTTCATGACCCGTACCGGCCGGATGACCGATCAACGCCTGTCCGAGCAATACCCCGACCTGTTTGCCCAATGGAAAAGCGCCGGGGTGGTGAAGGGCAGCGCTGCTCGTGAAGAAAGCGGCAACATCGCATGATCGCAAGCTACGAAGGCCTGATATCCAGCGAACCGCTCGTCGTGATGAAACGCGTGCGCTGGGCCGACTGCGACCCGGCGGGCGTGGTCTACACCGGCAAGTTCACCGAGTATTTGCTGACTGCTGTGCAATACCTTTTCGACGAGCTGGGAGGTGGCGACTACTTCAAGTGGGTCCATGAGCTGAATGTCGACACGCCGTGCAAGGGTCTCGACATGGAGTTCCACGGGGCGTTGTGGCCCGGAGACGAGTTTGAGATGCATTGCACGGTGAGTGCCATTCGCGAACACAGCTACGACATCCGCGTAGAGGCCAGCCAAAAGGACGGTCGCCGAATTTTCACCGGCCGGTTTTCCCCCATCTGCATCAGCCGGGAGGTGCGCAAACGTGCGCCCATCCCGCAGGCCATGCTGGACGCACTCCAGAAATTCAAACAATGAAAACCCTCTACCGCATAGGCCAGATCGTGCCCAGCTCCAACACCACGATGGAGACCGAGATTCCCGCCATGC
>JAZKHN010000038.1:0-13126 GCA_040385325.1 Pseudomonadota bacterium | reverse complement strand
GACACGCTGACCGGCGAGAGCCGCGTGCTCAAGGTCGACATCCTGCATGACGTGGGCACCTCCATCAACCCGGCCATAGACATCGGCCAGATCGAAGGAGGGTTTGTGCAGGGCATGGGCTGGCTGACGACCGAGCAGCTGGTGTGGAACGACAAGGGCTACCTCACCACCCACGCCCCAAGCACCTACAAGATCCCCGCGACCGGCGACATTCCCGAACACTTCAAGGTTGACCTGTGGCCGGAGCCGAACCGGGAAGACAACGTCTTCGGCAGCAAGGCCGTCGGCGAGCCGCCCTTCATGCTGGCCATCAGCGTGTACGAGGCGCTGCGGGATGCGGTGGGGAATGCGGCGCCGGTTGGCGACACCCGACCTGTCTGCCTGGCGGCACCTGCGACTGCCGAGAACGTGCTCAAGAGCCTGGTCGACTGACGCTTGCAGACTGCAATTCGCGCCAGCAAGTCAGGTTATCTGCTATTGATTCAGTAGCTGCTCACGCTTGTATTTATTGGTCTGCAGCCGTTTTTATGCCTTAAAACAGGCCTTTTTTGCCTGTTTTTGATGCAATGTGAGGTTTCAGAAATGGGAAATGGGCCACTCGGGCCCATTTTTTAACGTACACGTTAAATTTTTGCCGTATACGGCAAAAATTGACTTTTAAGCTGAGACAGGCTCTGCAATCACCACGTTTTCGATGTGGCCGATACCGTCGATCTCCACGCGCATCACGTCACCAATCTTCAGCCACTGCGGTGGGGTCATCGCCACGCCCACACCTGACGGCGTGCCGGTGGCCAGCAGGTCGCCGGGCTCCAGCGTCATCACGGTCGAGAGATAGGCGATCTGCTCAAAAATGTTGTGAACCATCTCGCCGGTGTTCACCTCCTGCTTGACCTGGCCGTTGACCAGCATGCGCATGTTCAGGTTGTGCGGGTCGGCGACATCGTCGTCCGTCACCAGCCAGGGGCCGATCGGGCCGGTGGTGTTGAAGGACTTGCCCAGCGTCATGGTGGCCGAGCGTTTTTGCCAGTCACGTACCGACACATCGTTGCAGACCATGTAGCCGGCAATCACAGAGCGTGCATCGGCGGCCGACACATGGCGGCAGCGCTTGCCGATGACCACGCAGAGTTCGGCTTCGTAATCGAGGTTGTCGGAGACCTTGGGCATGTGCACCGGGTCGAACGGGCCGTTGACACACGACACCTGCTTGTTGAACCAGACCTGGGTGTCGGGCACCTGCACGCCGAGCTGGCGCGCCTCGGCGGCGTGCTTGGCGTAGTTCATGCCGATGGCGAGGAACTTGCTGGGGTTGGGCACGGTCGCTTCAAGGCGCACATCAGACAGCGGATACGTCACGGCCTTGTCGGCATTCACTTCACGGGCGCGCTGCATCAGGGCCGCGCCGCCAGAGAGCAGCTCGCGCATGGTGTTGGGCAGGCTGGTGTCGGAAGCCGGCAGGTCGACGACCTGGTCGCCGACGATCTTGCCGATGGAGAGGTGCCCGCGGCACGAGAAGGTTACGAGTTTCATGAGTTGGCTATCGTTTCGAGGTTGTTGAGGTTCAGGCGGCTTCGGCAACAGGCTGGGGCGCTGCTGTCAGCCCCTGCATTTGGGCGAAGACTGCGGGCGGCTGGTGGCCCCAGATGCTGATGCGATTGTATTCACGCACATCGTCCCAGTTGTCGGTAATCTGCCGACCGGTGGCACCCACCTCCACCTGCCAGCCGTCGGGACCAACGCTGTAAAAGCTCACCATGCCGTCGTTCTCATGCTGGCCCAGCATGTTGGCCAGCGGTGTACCCGCAGCCAGTGCGCGCTCATACGCCGCACCCACATCGGCCACCTGCTTCACTTCAAAATTGATGTGATGCAGTTTCTGCGGCACTTCAGGAGCAGGTATCTGCGCAATCGCCAGCGAGTGGTGGCGCGCGTTGCAATGGAAGAAGGACACGTTGAGTTCCACCGGCCCCATGGGCAGGCGAAGGGTGTCGGACAGCTTCAGGCCCAAACCTTCAAGTGCAAACTTGCGTGCGGCCTCGTACTTGTCTGCGCCGGCAATACCGAACACAAAATGCCCGAAACCCTGACTGCCCGTGACAAAACCGCTGGGGTAGACCTTGCTGGCAAACGGTGTGGCGGCTTCTTCAAGCCCCAGCACCAGTTCGACCTGCACGCCCCACGGCGAGGGCACGCTGACCATGTCTTTCACGCGGCGCTCCTGCTTCCGGGCGGCGGTTGCCACGACCGGGTCCAGGCCCAGCTTGCGCAGGCGGGCGACTGCAGCATCCAGTGCCTCGGGGCTGGCGAGTTCAAAACCTATGCTGGTCGCGTCGTTGGCCTGTCCCTGGGCCAGCACCACACGCTGGGCCTTGCCGTCGGCACGCCATGTCGAGGCACCGGCCGGTGTGGGGGCGCCAGGCATCAGGCCAATCACTTCGCCGAGATATTTGTTGACGGCAGCCGGGTTGCGGCTTTCAAGGACGATGTAAGCGGATTCGATATCGGTTTTCATGAAGCGTGTTCCTGTTTTTGCATGGTGTCGTGTACGGGACGAATGGGGATGACGGGCTTGATGCCGGCAGCTTCCCTGGCCTGGGCTTCCTTTTCAAGCATGGCCGTGACCAGCCGGCGCGCATGCACCAGTCCGGCATCGGAGGCGATCATCACCAGCGGCGCGCCTTCCATGCGGTCTATGGACAACTGCTGCGCTTCCGTCACCACCTTGTCTTCTGCAAAGGTGGCCGGCAGGCTGGTCAGCAGTTTGGCGCGCACCTCGGGTTCATCGACCGAGTACGTGCGTGCGCCGGACCAGAAATAGTGGGTGCTCTTTTCGGTTTCGGGCGTCTGCATGTTCAGGCCCATGAAGGCCAGGCCGCCATCGCGGTTGCCTTCACGCGCGCCGGTGTTCAGATCTTTTGCCCCGGTGTGGATGCGCACTGCAGCGGGCGGGAAGAAGTCGATCTCCATCCAGCGGTCCACCGTGGGCGTGCTGAACTTGAAGGCCGCCACATACGCAGGCGGCGGCACCGAGTCCGGCATCCAGCGCGTCACCTTGACGCCGGTCTCGGACCGCGTGGTTCTGGTTTCCGCATCCGAATGCGCCTGCGGCGTGCCGCCAATCGTCCGCTGGTGCACATAACCGACGTGCGTCAGGTCCATCAGGTTGTCGGTGATCAACTGGTAGTTGGCGGCGATGGAATACCGGTCCTTCACCCAGGTCCAGGCCGGGTCGCCGTGCCACGGGTGGCGCACGATGAGCGAAGCATCGGCCAGCGCCGGGTCACCCATCCAGATCCAGAGCATTTGGTCCTGCTCGACCACCGGGTAGCTGCGCACTTTCGCCTGCGCGGGCACGCGGTCCTGGCCGGGCACCTTGGTGCACTGCCCTTCGCAGTTGTAGACAAGGCCGTGGTAACCGCACTGCAATTCGTCACCGACCACCCAGCCGTGCGACAGCGGCAAAGCCCGGTGGCAGCAGCGGTCTTCCAGCGCGTGGGCCGTGCCGTCCTCGCCGCGGTAGAAGACCACCGGGAGCTCTAGCAGCACGCGGCCCAGCAGGGCCTTGGGCTGGACTTCATCGGCCCAGGCGCCCATGTACCAGGCGTTATATACAAACATGGTGTTTGCCTTTCAATCGTGGGGCGGAATGTTTTTTCTTATTGCTGCGGCTTGGCGCCTATGTCCTTCAGGACTTTTTCCCAGCGGACAAGGTCATCGTTCCAGTACTTGCCGAACTGCGCCGGGCTCAAGCCCTTGGCATACACACCAAACGTGTCGAAGCGCTCGGTCAGTTCAGGCGTCCTGGCAGTTGCCACCACGTCGCGGTTCACGCGCTCGATGGCCGCATTGCTGGTGCCCTTCGGCGCGATGATGCCGAACCAGCCATTGATGACCATACCCGGGTAGGTTTCAGCCACAGTGGCCACCTGCGGGCGGTTGGCCAGGCGTGCTTCGGAGAACACGGCAATGGCTTTGAGCTTGCCGCCCTTGACCATGGGCTCAATCGGCGGGATGCCGTCGATGATGATTTGTGCATCGTTGTTCATGACAGCGGCAATCGCAGCGCCACTGTTGGCGTAGGGCACGGCACGCATCGGAATGCCGGCAGTTTTGCCCAGCACTTCTCCTGCGAGGTGGGGCACCGAATACATCAGCGGTGAGGTGACGACGAATTTCTCGCCATCTTTTTTGGCCATGGCCATCACGTCGGCCAGCGAGTTGGCGGGTGACGAGGCGCTGACGGCCATCATCATCGGGCCTTCAGCGACCAGGGCCACGGGCACGAAGTCCTTCACCACATCGACCTGTGCGTTCTTGTACATGTAGGGCGACAGCGTGATGACCGATGCGGGCACCAGCGCAAAGGTGTGGTCGTCCTGTGTGCCGCTCTTGATGGCGCCCAGGCCAATCATGCCGCCCGCGCCGGGGCGGTTTTCAATGATGACGGGCTGGCCCCAGGCCTTTGACAGCTTGTCGCCCATGACGCGGGCCACGATGTCAGGTGCGGTGCCTGCTGGCGACGGCACCCAGATGCGCACCGGCTTGGTAGGCCAGGCCGCAGGTGCCTGGGCCATGGCGGAGCTGCCCATCAGGGCGGTGATGCAGGCAGCGGCGAGGGCTGCGCGGCGGTTGAAAGCTTTCATGAGATGTCTCCTTTTATTAATCGAATCAAAAATCAAAAACAAAATGGGTCAGGCAACGGCTTCGAGCGACTTGCCCGTCACGCGGGCCAGCAGGTCGAAGGCGTCATCAATGCTGTTGCCGCACCAGGCGATGTACTGGTCGGGCCTGATCAGGGCGTAGTCGCAGCCATACAGGTCGCGCAAGGCAGGCAGGTAGGGCGACAGCAGCTTCAGGGGAACACCCTGCTCTGCAGCCGCATCCACAAGGGCACCGGCAGCCGGCGCAGCATCCTTGCGGGTGACCAGCAGCGTGAAACCGCGGGGCTCGAAGTGGTCATACAGCGAGGCACCCGTCGACCGGTCTTCGCTGTTGTCGTTCAGCCAGGCATGCGGCGCCAGGCAACCGGCTCTTGCCATAGGGGTGTAGTCGGTCGAATCAGGTGCATCGCCCGCAGCAGAGGTTTCCCCCGCCAGCACCGGTGATTCCCGGTAGCGGCTGCCCAGCGTCACGCCCAGGGTGTAGAACTCCCGGTGTTTGGTGTCGGCCAGCATCTGCGCCAGTTCGGCGCGAATCGCATCACCGGCGGCGCCCTCGTCTTCCATGCCGGGCACGACCAGCTTGCGCGAGGTGTGCGCGTGGTTGGCGACGGATTCTGCAATCACGCGCTCGTGCACCTGGCGGCGCTCGATTTCGTAGCTGGACAGCAGTTGCTCGCCGCCCCAGCCCGACAGCACGGCCGACAGCTTCCAGCCCAGGTCCAGGCCGTCGCCTATGCCCATGTTCATGCCGTAGCCGCCGTAGGGCGGGTGCAGGTGGCAGGCGTCGCCAATCAGGAAGGTGCGGCCGGCCGCATATTTATCGGCAATCAGCTGGTGCGCCGTCCATTCATCACGGCTGAGGATCTCGATGTCGATGTCCTCGTCCAGCCCCAGCGCCAGGCGGATCAGCGTGGCCGGGTCCGACGATGCATCGAGCAGCTTGGGGCAGCCGAAAGTCCAGCGGTCGCCGGTATCCAGCGGCGAAATGACCGAAGGCACTTCTTCGTTGACCAGCCAGTACATCACCGCAGGGCCAAGCTTGTGCCGCTCTGCAAGACCCGGCGCGCGAAAGACGATGTTGTGGTTGTGTGACAGCGGCGAGGTACCGCTCATCTTGATGCCCAGCTTTTCACGCACGGTGCTGCGGGCACCGTCTGCGCCGACCAGGTAAGCCGCATTGACCGTTGTCTCATCACCGGTCGCCACATTGCGCAAGGTGGCAGTGACATGGTCGCCGTGGTCTTTAAATTCCTTCAGTTCAGTGCCAAAGCGAATGTCCACGGAAGGCATTTCAGACGCGCGGCTTTTCAGTACCGCCTCAACCTTGTATTGCGGAATCCACTGCGCATGCTCCGAATATCTGTCGTCGCGCGCCGGGTTGCAGTTAAAGCCGTTGGGAAAGCGCTGCAGCTCGCGGCCGTTCAGGCGTGTGGCGAATACGACGTTCGAAGGGTAGTCGACACCGAAGGGCGATTCAGCGGCCAGGCGGCCGGCAATGCCCCAGCGCCGCATCAGCTCACGCGACCGCACATTGGTGGTTTTGGCACGCGGGGCGTAACCGACGCGGTCATGCCGCTCGACGACGATGCATTTGTGGCCCTGGCCGCCCAGCTCGACGGCCAGCGAGAGCCCTGCAGGCCCGGCACCGATGATGAGTACAGCCGCGTCTTCCACGGCGTTTTGATGTGCTGTCATTGTCTCCGTCCCGGCTTGAGGCAGACCGCCCGCACCGTTTTGTGTCATTAGATGAGACGGACTTTAAATACCCGGGACATAATTGGAAAGATCATTAGCTGGATACAGGTTATGAATAAATTTGATGACCCGCAGCCGGAGCTGGCTGACCTGAAGGCGGTGCTGGCCCTGATGGAGCACGGCACGGTGACACGCGCCGCACCGGTGCTGGGCACCACACAGTCGGCGCTGAGCTACCACCTCGATCGCATGCGCAAGCGCTTCGGCGACCCGCTGTTTGTGCGCATCGGCAACCGCATGGCGGCCACACCCTTTACGCAGCGGCTTGCCGAGCCGGCGGCGCGTGTTCTGCGCATCATGGAAACCGAAATCGGCGGGCTGCAGAGTTTTGATCCGGCGACGACCACGCGTGAATTCCGCATCGGCATGAACGAGCTGGGCGCCATCACGCTGGTGCCCAAGCTGGTGAGGCGGCTGTACGAGGTGGCACCCAACGCGGTGTTGTCGCCGATACAGACCAACTCCGACAACCTCAGCAGCGCACTGGAGTCGGGCGAACTCGACATCGCCGCAGGTTTTTTTGCAACTTCAGACACACGCCTGTTCCAGCAGCGGCTGTACCAGCGTGACTACGTGTGCATTGCGCGCAAGGACCACCCGACGGTTGGGAACACGATGTCATGGAAGGAATTCAGCCTGGCGCGCAAGGTGCACACGGGCTCGATACCCGTGACGACCGGATGGCTGGAAACGCAGCTGCGCAAGGCCAGTTTCATACCCAGCGTGACCATGAGCACGCAGCACATTGCGGCCATTCCCTTCATCGTCTCGGCCAGTGACATGGTGGCGGTGATTCCGCGCGAGCTGCATGACCTGCTCTCGCCCATCGTGGCGCTGAAGATCGTGCGCCTGCCCAAAACCATTCCGGCCATCACGATACGCCAGTACTGGCACCCGCGTATTGCAAGCGACCCGTCGGTGAAGTTTTTGCGCGAACTGGTTTATGAGGTGGCGCGCGAGCCCGAACACGCGCGGAGCTGAACCGCCATCGTGCGCTAAGAAGCCTGCGACCGGTAGTTGTGCCACAAGCGCCAGCAGCACCAGGCCATCGGTATCGCCATTGCGAGATAACCGGCCCGGTAAGTGCCTGCCGTGCTGGCCAGCAGCGCGAAAATGGGGGGCCCGACCACCACGCCAAAAAACGTGAACGCCGACACCCCGCCTGTGGCCATGCTGGCAAACCCGGTGGGTGCCTGGCGCGCAACTTCGGCAAGAAAGACCCCGTTCCAGCCTATGGCCGTTGCGCCAAAAGCGGCCAGCAGGATAAGCACGACCGGGAGCGGCGTTGTCGCACCGATCAAGGCGGTACCCACGCAGCAAAGAACAATGATCAGCGTGAGCAGGGCCAGCGTGCGCATGGGACCCAGGCCGCTGTCCGCGATGTGACCCCACACCACGCGGCCAATCACGCCGGCCATCTGCGACACCGACAGAGCCAGGCCCGCAGCAATCAGGCCAAAGCCGAGTTCAGAGTGCAGATAGATGACGGCATAAGTCGTCAGGCACAGCTGCGACGCCGACAGGAAGAACGAGCAGATCGCCAGCGCCCGCAGATTGGCGTGACCCGCCACCATGCGTGCGGGTTCGGCCAGTTTGCCGAGGCCGAGTGAAGACGAGGCATCGCGCTCCGCGTCGAGCCGCGCACGCAGCGGCTGGGCCAGCAATGCAAAGGCAAAGCAGGCCAGGGCGACACATGCCAGCCCCCAGCGCCAGCCGATCGCCAGCATCAGGCCGGGCACAAGGGCACCGGCCAGGATGCCACCCAGCGGAACGCCCGTCTGCTTGATCGAAAAAATCAGCGACATGCGGTGCGCAGGCGTGCTGCGTGCCAGCAGGTGCGAACTGGCGGGCGTGATGGGCCCATAACCCAGCCCCATGACGAGAGCGCCGAGGGCCATCACAGGCAACTTGCCGCTGCAAAACATCGCCAGGCCCAGTCCACCAAGCACAAGGCTGCCCTGACTGACACGTACAGGGCCCCAGCGCTGAACGGCCGCGCCTGCAGCAAGGCTGCCCGTCACGGCGCCTACATACACCACACCGATGTAGATGCCTGCGAACACAGGTGATATGCCAAGTGCCGCTGCAATGACGGGTGCGATCACCGGCGGGCTCAGCACGGCCATGGATGCGATGGCCTGGATGGCGAGCGTGATGAGGAGTTCTGTCCAGCCGCCAGTGTTTGGGCGGTCTGGTATTTTTGGGGTCTGGGTCATGGGATCGGTTTTATTGTCGCCTGACGTGACGGACTTCGCATGAGCGCGTATCAAGGTGGTTGATAACATTGCCCTTCACAATCGGGCCGGCTACCCCGCCTTCTGCGTGAAGGGCACACACCTCAAACAGTCAGCAATCCAGACTACAAAATCAGCAAAGCCCTGAAATCATTCACATTGGTATGCGTAGGCCCGGTCACCACAAGTCCGCCCAGCGGCTCGAAGTAGCCATACGCATCATTGCGGTCAAGGTACTGATCGAGCTTCATGCCTTTGCCCAGCGCGCGCTGTAGCGTCTCGGGCTCGACATACGCGCCCGCATTGTCTTCAACGCCATCAATGCCGTCGGTATCTGCGGCCAGTGCGTACACACCGGGCTGACCCTGCAGGGCGAGGGCCAGGCCCAAGCAGAACTCACCGGCACGGCCGCCCCTGCCCTTGCTGGCGCCCTGGGGAAGCGGCCTGACGGTCACTGTCGTCTCGCCACCGCTCAGGATGACGCACGGCCTTGCAAACGGTTGCCCCCTCTGAGCCACCGCGCGTGCCAGCGCCGCATGCACCTTGCCGACCTCGCGCGACTCGCCCTCGATTTCGTCACTGAGGATGTGCGCCTCGACGCCGGCCGCGCGCGCCGCAGCGGCTGCGGCTTCAAGGCTTTGCTGCGGCGTGGCGATCATGTGGACTTCATGGCCGGCAAAGATTGCGCCACCGGGCTTGGGGGTTTCAAGTTGGTCGTTTTCAAGCTGCAACACCAGGGTTGCGGGCACATCGATTCCGTAACGTTTGAGGATGGCCAGCGCATCGGCACAGGTGGTCGCATCCGGCACGGTCGGCCCGCTGGCGATGATGGACGGGTCATCGCCCGGCACATCGCTGATGGTGAGTGTGACGACGCGCGCAGGTGCGCAGGCCGCAGCCAGGCGACCGCCCTTGATGCGCGACAGGTGCTTGCGCACGCAGTTCATTTCTGAAATATTCGCACCGCTGTTGAGCAGGGCCTTGTTGATGCGCTGCTTTTCTTCAAGGCTTAAACCATCAGCGGGCAATGTCAGCAGGGCCGATCCGCCGCCGGAAATGAGGCACAGCACCAGGTCATTTTTGGTCAGCCCCTGCACCATGGCCAGAATGCGCTGTGCGGCGGCAAGCCCCGCCGCATCAGGCACCGGGTGGGCCGCTTCGACAATCTCCAGTCGCTGCTTCAGGCCCTCGGGTCGCGGCGGTATGTGGTGGTAACGCGTGACGACGAGTCCTTCAAGCGGGGCATCTGCGGGCCAGAGTGCCTCGACCGCCTGCGCCATCGAGCCGCCAGCCTTGCCTGCGCCTATGACGATGGTGCGGCCGCCGCTTTCGGGCGTGGGCGGGGCAGGCAGAAAAGCAGCCGTGTTTTCAAGCGGCAGGGCACGGGTCACGGCTGCGCGGAAGAGGTATTCAAGAAAGGCTCGCGGCTCCTGGGCCGGCACGGGAATTGTCTGGCTTGTCTGGTTGTGGTTCATAAGGTCTCCACCCTGAATTGTGCCTTTGTACCCGGGCAGTAACCCGCCGCCCCACAGGTCTTTTGTGGGGCAATCGCAAGGGCGCTCCCTAGAATCTCCGCACACTTCACAGGAACCTGAATGAACTCTTACCTTGCACTGGGCATTGCCATCGTTGCAGAAGTCATCGCCACCACGGCGCTCAAGTCCAGCGACAGTTTTACACGCCTGGTGCCGTCCATCATCACGGTGGTCGGTTACGGCACGGCGCTTTATTTCCTGACAGTCACCATGAAATCCATCCCCACCGGCGTGACCTATGCCATCTGGTCGGGCCTGGGCATTGTGCTGATCAGCATCACCAGCTTTTTCTTTCACAACCAGAAAATAGACATTGCCGGAATGATTGGCATGGCGCTGATCATCGCGGGCGTCGTGGTGCTGAACCTGTTCTCCAAATCCACCATGCATTGACATTTGCACGGCTGCATTACAAAGTTGGTGGTATGTCCGTAACAGACGGAAACAATTCGTCCGCCTGCCGTGTCGCAGACAAGGTTTTACCCGTAGATTTCAGAGCCAACACCGGGCCTCTGCGCCGCTATGATGTTCATCGCGCGACCTGACAAAGGTCTTAAAACAATCCGAGGAGACAACTTGAAACCCCTGAACCAGATTTTTTCCGTAGCTGCAATCGCACTCGCCGTGTTGGCGACGCCTGCCGTGCATGCAGTCCAGATAGTGGTCGGCGAAGTGTGCCCCCTGTCAGGCCTTGAGGCCAACCAGGGTCGCGCTTATGGTGCCGGCATGCAGCTGTATTTCGACGTTGTCAACAAGGCCGGGGGTGCCAACGGCCACACCTTCTCGCTGGTGCGCAAGGACGACCGCGGGCTGCCGGAAGAAACAGTGGCAGCTACCAAAAAAATGATGACCGAAGAAAAACCCATGGTGTTGGCCGGCTTCTTCGGCAACAGCAACATTGAAGACCTGGTGACCTCGGGCGTGCTGGAGAAAGAAAAGATTCCCCTCATCGGTTACCGCGTTACGCAGATCAGGCCCGAAACCCCTTACCTCTACACCGTTCGTGCCGGCCTGCAGGACGAACTCGACAAGTTCACAGAGCACATTGCAACCGTCGGCATCAAGCGCATCGGCCTTTTTTATGAAGAAGGCCCGGGCGCCGCAGCCCTGATCACTGCTGCAGAAGCAGCCGCCAAAAAAGCCAACCTCACGCTGGTGGCCAAGGCCAGTTACCCCGCACGCACCGTACAGGTCGCCAAGGCGGTTGCAGCCATGACCACGGCCGCGCCGCAGGCCATCTTCATGGTGGCCACCGGCGCGGCAGCGGCAGGCTTTATTGAAAATTACGGCCGTGGCGGCGCGCAGCTGTTTGCGCATTCGGGCGTTGACATCGAGCAGTTGACCAAGCGCCTGGCTGAAGAGCAGATGCAGGGCGTATCGATTGCACAGGTCACGCCCAGCCCTTACAAGATATCCAGCCGCCTGAGCAAGGAGTTTCAGGACGCCGTCGCCACCAAGAAGGATCTTGAAGTGCCGGTGAGTTACGCAATGATGGAAGGTTTCATCACGGCGAAGGTCATTGTTGAAGCCGTACGCCGCCAGGGTGCCAAACCCAGCCGCGAAGGCATGGTGGGCGCGCTCGCTGCCATGGACCGCTTTGACATGGGTGGCTACGCCGTGGGTTACAAACCGAACAGCCGCACGGGCTCGAAGTTTGTGGAGCTCAGTATCATCAGCGGCACCGGCAAGATTCGCCAATAAGCTGCGGCAGACGCCACATAAAACAAAAAAGGCCCGTCAAGGGGCCTTTTTTTATTTGATCGCCCGTGCGAATGATGGCCTAGTTCGTCGGCGCACCTGCCTCGAACCATTGTTTGACCATCAGCCGCTCGGCATCCGTGATGCCCGTGGTGTTATTCATCGGCATGATTTTGGTGAGAACGACCTGCTGGTTTATCGCCTGGGCATGCTGTTTGACCATCGCCGGTGAATCCAGCCTGATGTTTTTCATTTGCACCTGCGCGCCGTGACACATGTAGCAGCGCTGCTCAAACACTTTCTGTACGGCGGCGTAATTCACCTGGGCAGTTGCCACAGCGTTGCTCGCGGTGGCAACGCCTGAACCTGCCGCAACAGGCACGGGCTTGAGCCAGACGATAACGCCGATGATTACCGCGATGCCGACCAGCGCATAGGCAATCGGGTGCCGGTTGCGCCCCAGCTTGTAGCCGTGGCGCAGCACAAAAAACTGCCGGATTGCCGCGCCCGCCAGCATCATCAAAATCAGCACCAGCCAGTTCTGCGGATGGCTCCAGGTGAAGCTGTAATGGTTGCTCAGCATGGCAAACAGTGCCGGCAGGGTGAAATAGGTGTTGTGCACGCTGCGCTGCTTGCCGCGTATGCCGTGGATCGGGTCAACGGGCTGGCCGGCCTTGATGCTGGCCACCATCGTGCGCTGGCCGGGGATGATCCAGAAAAACACATTGGCGCTCATGGCCGTGGCAATCATCGCGCCGACAAGTAAAAACGCGGCCCGTCCTGCAAACCAGTGACAGGCCAGCCAGGAGGCGGCGCACACCAGCACAGCCACCAGCGCACCAACGATGGCGTCGCCGTTTTTACGCTGCCCAAACAGCTGGCAGATGGCGTCGTACAGCATCCAGAACACGACAAAAAACGACAACGCAACAGCCGCAGCCGCACCGGCCGACCAATCCATCAGCGATTTGTCGACCAGATAGGTGCCGGCGTTCCAGAGGTAAGACACCGTGAAGAGCGCAAAACCCGACAGCCAGGTGCTGTAGCTTTCCCAGTAAAACCAGTGCAGGTGCGCAGGCAGCTGCGGCGGGCGAACCGCAAACTTGACCGGATGATAAAAACCACCGCCGTGCAGGGCCCACAACTCGCCGCTCACGCCCTGCTTTTTCAGGTCGTCATCGACCGGTGGCGTCAGGCTGGAATCAAGAAAGACGAAATAAAAGGATGAACCGACCCAGGC
>JAZKHN010000037.1:0-2862 GCA_040385325.1 Pseudomonadota bacterium | reverse complement strand
GTCATGGGCGTTTCAATCACGCCGGGTGCCAGCGCGTTGACGCGTATGCCGTCCGCGCCCAGATCTGCGGCCATGGATTGCGTGAGCATCTTGACCGCGCCCTTGGAGGCAGAATAACCGAGCGAGCCAGCCTGCGCAATGAAGGCGGCACCTGATGCCACATTGATGATGCAACCGCGCGTCTTGCGCAGCGCGGGCAGCCAGGCATGGATGGTGTTGAAGGTGCCGAACAGGTTGACGTCAAACACGCGGCGAATATTGGCCTGCGCCTTCGGGCTGTCAATGCCTTCGCGGATGATGACGCCCGCGTTGTTGACCAGCGTGTCAATCGTGCCGACCTCGGATTCGACCTTCGCAGCCAGTGCATACGAGGCGTCGGCATCGGTCACGTCAAGCGCGTAGGCCCAGGCCTCGCCGCCTGCAGCGCGAATCTGTTTGAGTGTGTCTTCGCAGCGCTCGGCCGTCATGTCGGTCACGACAACACGCGCCCCGGCTGATGCATAACCGACGGCAATTGCCTGGCCTATGCCGCTCGCGGCACCGGTCACCAATGCCAGCTTGCCTTTAAGCAAGGGCACGCCCTTGAGTGCGCCCATCACGTCGTCTCGCGCGGTCGCGCCTTGAACCTGCGTACTCATGTTGGCTCCTTGCCTGCACGGCGAAGTTCACGCCGCTCCAGCCATGCATAAAACTCGCCCACAAGACCCTTGCGGAACAGCAGCACGACCAGCACAAACACCAGGCCCTGGATCATCAGCACCCATTCGGCATAGGACGCGAGGTAATGCGACATCGACACAATCAGCACGGCGCCTGCCACAGGGCCGACCAGCGTCTGCATGCCGCCCAGGATGCAGATCAGCAGCGCCTCACCCGAGGTCACCCAGGTCAGGTCGGTCAATGTGACGACCTGGAAAGCCACGGCCTTGATGGAGCCCGCCAGCCCGGCCAGCGATGCCGACAAAATGAACACCACCAGCTTGTAGCGGTTGGCGCGGTAGCCCAAAGAGATGGCGCGCGGCTCGTTGTCACGGATGGCCTTGAGCACCTGGCCGAAAGGCGAATTGACGATGCGGTAGATGGCAAAAAAGCCAAAGGCTGTAAGGGACAGCACTACAAAATACATGACGTAGTTGTTGCCCATGTTGATGAAGCCGAACATCGCACGGCGCGGCACATCCTGCAGGCCGTCTTCGCCGCCTGTAAACGGCATGCGCAGGGCCATGAAATAAATCAGCTGCGCAAACGCAAGCGTGATCATCGAAAAATAAATGCCCTGCCGGCGTATGGCGAGCGAGCCGGTCAACGCACCTATGACGGCTGCGAGGCCCACACCCAGCAATATGCCCAGCGCAGGGTCAAACCCCCAGATCTTCATGCTGTGCGCCGTGGCATAACCGGCTGCGCCAAAAAACATGGCGTGACCGAAAGACAGCAGGCCGCAGTAGCTGACCAGCAGGTTCAATGCCGCTGCCAGCAGCGCGAAGCAGAGGATTTCGATCAGGAACTGCGGGTAGAGAACAAACGGCGCGGCAACCAGCAGGGCAATTGAAATCGCCAGCAGTATGCGCACGGTGGTCGCAGAAAAATGTTTCATCGGGCCTCCTGGCCGAACAGCCCGTTAGGCCTGATCGCAAGCGTGATGATCATCACGATAAAGATGACGACGCCGGCAGCGTCGGGGTAGATCAGTTTGGTCAGGCCCTCAACCACACCCAGGCTGAAGCCGGTGATGATGGAGCCGATGATGGAGCCCATGCCGCCGATCACGACCACCGCAAACACGATGACGATCAGGCTGTTGCCCATCAGCGGGTTGACCTGGTAAATCGGCGCGGCCATGGCACCGCTGAAACCGGCAAGGCCGACGCCCAGGCCGTAGGTCAGCATCAGCATGCGCGGCACGTTGATGCCGAAGGTGCGCACCAGCGAGGCGTTTTCATTGGCCGCACGCAGGTAGGAGCCGAGCTTGGTACGCTCGATCACAAACCAGGTGGTCAGGCAGAGCATCAGCGATGCGGCAATGACCCAGATGCGGTAGGCGGGAATAAAGCTGATGCCGATGTCGAGGCCACCCGACATCGGGTTGGGGTAGGGCTGGCCGGTGGCGCCGAACTTCCAGCGGAAGGCACCCTCCATCAGCATGGCCAGGCCAATCATCAGTAAGAAGGCGTAGACGTGGTCCACGCTGTAAAGCCGCCTGAGCATGAGCCGTTCAATCACCAGGCCGAAGGCGCCGACGACAAAGGGCGTGATGACGAGCGCGTACCAGTAGCTGATGCCAAAGTATTCAAGCAGGCCCCAGGCGACAAACGCGCCCAGCATGTACTGCGCGCCGTGGGCAAAGTTGACCACGTGCAACAGGCCGAAGATGATGGCCAGGCCCAGGCTCATCAGCGCGTAGAACGAGCCGTTGATCAGGCCTATGACCAGCTGGCCGATAAAGGCCGACACCGGTATGCCGAAAATTTCATTCATGGTTTGCTCCCCGCGGGGCGTGGCACGGTGTGCCGCGATGTTGTGTGGTGAAGGTCATAGTCCGAGCAGGCTTTCAATGCGTGCCAGGTCACCGGCGATGTCTTCACGGCGGAAGTGGTCCACCACCGCGCCCTCTTCAATCACGTAAAAACGGTCCGCCACTTTTGAGGCGAAGCGGAAGTTCTGCTCGACCATGAGCACGGTGAAGCCGCGCTCTTTCAGGATGCGTATGGTCTGGCCAATCTTGGAGACGATGACGGGCGCCAGGCCTTCGGTGCACTCGTCCAGCAGCAAAAAGTTGGCGCCGGTGCGCAGGATGCGCGCAATCGCCAGCATCTGCTGCTCGCCACCCGAGAGCTTGGTGCCCTGGCTGCTGCGGCGCTC
>JAZKHN010000036.1:0-9104 GCA_040385325.1 Pseudomonadota bacterium | reverse complement strand
CGCTACGCCAAATGGATAGACGAGATCAAGGCGCAACAGCGCGGCGAAATCAGCCTGAAAACCTATGACGGTGTCGAGGGCGTAGCCAAACGCCTGATGAAAACCAACCCCCGCCTTTCTGCCGACAAGGCCGGCTGGCTGGCCAGTCACTGGGCGCAGCCTGCCAGTGAAGGCCAGTGGGCCATCCTGGGCGACCCGGCCCACAAGATAGTGAGCGCAAACCTGTACAGGGTTGAGGAAGCACTGGCGCTGTACAGCCGCATCACGGCGCCGCTGCTGGCCGTTGAAGCGTCCGACGACTCTCTGGGCAAGTGGTTTAAGGGTGTGTACTCGCTGGCCGATTACCACGAGCGCCTCAAACACGTCCCGCAGGCCACGGTGGCCGTAGTGCAGGATGCCGGCCACATGCTGCACCATGACCAGCCGGAACAGCTGGCGCGGCTGATCGAAGCCTTTCTGATCTGAGGTTTTCGCCTACAAGAAGAATGGCCAATTTCGGGCAAACTTGATGGTTTTTGCAGCTCTTACGGGAGCTGCTTGGCGAAACCACCGAAGAGCGGAGACCACATGACCGGGCCAGCCTCGATAGACCAGAACAACTTCAAAAGAATACTGAGCCGCAACGTCAGCCTCCCCCTGGGCATAGGCGGCCTCAGCGCCGCAATCTTTGTCGGCCTCATCCTGTATTTGCTGTCCACCCTGAACTGGGTTGAGCATACCCAGCGCACGATCAGCAACGCCAACGAAATCGCAAAACTCACGTCAGACATGGAAACCGGCATGCGCGGCTTCCTGATCACCGGCGACGAGACTTTTCTGCAGCCTTACGAGATCGCCCGGTCGCGCATCCAGCGGGAAATCACAGCCTTGACAGACCTGGTGGACGACAACCAGCCGCAGGTGGACCGCATGAAGCGCGTAGGCGGCCTGCAGGCCCGGTGGCTGGAGTTTGCCCAGGAAGTGATCAAGCTTCGGCGCGACAAATTGCCGTACGAAGACGCCATCCGCAACGGCCGTGGCAAATCGATCACTGACGAAATCCGGCGCGAGACAACCGCCTTCATCGCCGTCGAGCAACGCCTGCTGAACGAGCGCACGCTCGAGGCGCGAAGCACCACACTCTGGAGCGTTGTGGCCTACCTCGTCTTCACGCTGCTGGTCAGCGGACTGCTGGCCTTTTTTGGCCGGCGGGAGCTGCTCAGGCTGTCGAGCACCTATGGCGAAGCACTGCAAAAACAGGCCGAAGACGCGATGGTGCTGGAAGAGCAGGGCTGGCTTCGCACCGGCCAGACCCAACTCGCAGAACACATGATCGGCCAGCAATTACTGGGCGCACTCGGCCGCAGCGTGCTGGCATTTCTGGCGCAATACCTCAAGGTCGATGTCGCTGCCGCCTATGTGCGCGAAGACGACGGCACGCTGACCCGTATCGCCACTTACGGGTTCGGCAGGGACACTGAAAATGCGGCCCATACCCTTGGCGCGGGTGAAAGCCTGGCCGGTCAGGCGGCGCTTGAAAACCGCGTGCTGCAGCTTGACCAGTTACCTGTGGGCTACCTCACCGTCAACTCCGGCCTGGGCCAGGCCGCACCCCGCCACGTCATCATCGTGCCGGTGATGCACGAAGGCCAGGTCAACGGCGTGGTGGAAATGGGTTTCCTGCGCCAGCTCGACAAGCGCGACACAGAGTTCGTCAAGCTCATCGCAGGCAGCATAGGTACCTCCATCCACACGGCGCTGTACCGGCAGCGCCTGCAGGACCTGGTGGCCGAAACCCAGCAGCTCAATGAAGAACTGCAGGTGCAGCAGGAGGAACTGCGCACCGCCAACGAAGAGCTGGAAGAGCAGTCACGCGTGCTGAAAGAGTCGCAGGCCAACCTTGAAAACCAGCAGGCCGAACTGGAGCAGACCAATGTGCAACTGGGGGAACAGGCCCTGGCGCTGGATCAGAAAAATACTGCGCTCAGCCATGCGCAGACTCAGCTTGAACAGCGTGCCGACGAGCTCACGCGCGCCAGCCGCTACAAATCAGAGTTTCTGGCCAACATGTCGCATGAGCTGCGCACACCACTCAACAGCTCGCTCATTCTTGCCAAGCTGCTGGCCGACAACAGCAAGGGCAACCTGAACGACGAGCAGATCAAGTTTGCGCAGTCCATCTACTCCGCCGGCAACGACCTGCTCAACCTCATCAACGACATTCTTGACATCTCCAAGGTCGAGGCCGGCAAGCTCGAACTTTCACCCGAAAACATCACGGTCGGCAAACTGGTCGATTCGCTGAAAAACACCTTCGAGCCGCTGGCAGGCCAGAAAAAGCTGAACTTCGAGGTGCATGTTGATGCAGCAACACCGGCATCCATCTACACAGACCGCCAGCGTGTGGAGCAAATCCTCAAGAACCTGCTGTCGAACGCCATCAAGTTCACCGAGACCGGTACGGTCAGTCTCACCGTAAGCGAGCAGGCCGGCGGTTATGTCTCGTTCCAGGTCCGGGATTCGGGCATAGGCATACGCGACGACCAGCAGCAGATTATTTTTGACGCCTTCCGCCAGGCCGACGGCACCACCAGCCGTCGCTACGGCGGTACCGGCCTGGGGCTGTCAATTTCACGCGACCTCACCACCCTGCTGGGTGGTTCCATCACGGTTGAAAGCGCAGAAGGCAAAGGCAGCACCTTCACCCTGCTGCTGCCCTACAACTGGAGCAAGCCCCAGGGTCAAATGCCGGCTCTTCCGACTGCAGAGGCTGGAGTGCCAGCCGTGTCGGCATCAGCGAGCGCTCCCGCCATCAGCAAGCCGCAGTCCGTGGCCCTGCCGGCCTTTGCCGATGACAGACACCTGCCGCTCAAACGCCGCCTCGTGCTGGTGATTGAAGACGACAGCACCTTCGCGCAGATTCTGTATGACCTGTCGCATGAGCTGCAGTTCAGCTGCCTGGTGGCGCACACCGCCGAAGACGGCTTTGCGCTGGCCAGCCAGTTTGTGCCGCAGGCCATCCTGCTCGACATGGGACTGCCCGACCAGTCAGGCCTCTCGGTATTGCAGCGCCTGAAAGAAAACGCGCAGACCCGTCATATCCCCGTACATGTCATCTCGGGCCAGGACAGGAGTGCGGCGGCCCTGCAGATGGGTGCCATCGGTTACGCCACCAAACCCACGACACGCGAGCAGCTCAAGGAGGTCTTCAAGAAGCTTGAAGACAAGCTCACACAAAAGGTCAAGAAGGTGCTGCTGGTGGAAGACGACGACCTGCAGCGCCAGAGCGTGACGCACCTGATTTCTGATGAAGACGTGGAGATCACAGCCGTCGCCACCGGCACCGAAGCACTGGCCCTGCTCAGCGACACCATCTTCGACTGCATGATCATCGACCTGAAGCTGCCCGACATTCAGGGCAGCGAGCTGCTCAGGCGCATGTCGACCGAAGACATCTGCTCTTTCCCGCCTGTCATCGTCTACACCGGCCGCAACCTGACGCGTGATGAAGAAGCCGACCTGCTGAAGTACTCACGCTCCATCATCATCAAGGGCGCACGTTCACCCGAACGCCTGCTCGACGAAGTCACGCTCTTTTTGCACAAGGTCGAGTCAGAGCTCTCGGCCGAGCGCCAGACCATGCTGAAAACCGCCCGCAGCCGTGACCGCGTGTTTGAAGGCCGCAAGATCCTGCTGGTCGATGATGACGTGCGCAACATCTTTGCCCTGACCAGCGCGCTGGAGCAAAAAGGCGTACAGGTCGAGATTGGCCGCAACGGTTTTGAAGCCATCAGCAAACTCGATGAAATCAGCGACATCGACCTGGTGCTGATGGACATCATGATGCCGGGCATGGACGGGCTGGAAGCCACCCGCCGCATTCGCCAGGACCCGCGTTTCCAGAAGCTGCCCATCATCGCTGTCACGGCCAAGGCCATGAAGGACGACCAGGAGCAGTGCCTGAAAGCCGGCACCAACGACTATCTGGCCAAACCCATTGACCTTGACCGCTTGTTCTCGCTGCTGCGCGTTTGGATGCCCAGCCTTGAACGCATTTGACGATGCCCATTGACAAGCCGTCATCGGTTCCTACGCATGCGGGCGATGCGCAGGCGTCCAGTGTGGCGATTGAGCTTCGCCTGCTGATGGAGGCGATTTACCTGCGTTACAGCTACGACTTCAGGGACTACGCAGGCGCTTCGCAGAAACGCCGTGTACTGCATGCGCTGTCGCAGTTTGATTGCCCGACGATTTCAGAACTGCAGTCACGCATCCTGCACGACCCGGCCATGTTCACGCAGCTGTTGCAGTACCTGACCATACCGGTGAGCGAGATGTTTCGCGACCCGACATTTTTTCTGGCCTTGCGCGAGAAAGTCATCCCCCTTCTGGCCACCTACCCGTCCATCAAGGTCTGGATAGCCGGCTGCAGCACGGGTGAAGAGGTGTATTCACTGGCCATATTGCTCAGGGAAGAAGGCCTTCTTGACCGCGCGCTGATTTACGCGACCGACATCAACCCCACCTCGCTCGACAAGGCGCGTCAGGGCATCTTTCCGCTGGCAAGCATCAAAAGCCACACACTCAACTACCAGAAGGCGGGCGGAAAAAAGGCGTTTTCGGACTACTACACAGCCGCCTACAACGCGGCGGTTTTCGACAAGACCCTGCGCGAGAACATCACCTTTGCCGACCACAGCCTGGCGACCGACAGCGTGTTTTCTGAAACCCAGCTGGTCCTGTGCCGCAACGTGCTGATCTACTTCAACAAGACACTGCAGGACCGCGCTTTCGGGCTGTTTCATGAGTCGCTGAGCCACCGGGGCTTCCTCGGGCTGGGCAGCAAGGAGAGCATTGATTTTTCGTCTTACGCCACACGTTTTGACGCGCTCGACAAACCCGAGCGCATCTTCCGCAAGAGATAAATGATGAGCGTTGGCGCAGACAGTCTGGACAGCATCACGGCCGCCACGGCAGGGCGGCGATTTGAAGCCGTCGTCATAGGCGCATCGGCAGGCGGGGTGAACGCGCTGCTCGGTTTGCTGTCGGGCCTGCCCGATACTTTCCGGCTGCCGATAGTGACAGTGCTGCATTTGCCGGATGACCGCCAAAGCCACCTGGCAGAAATATTCCAGCAGCGCTCTGCCATTGCCGTGCGCGAGGCTGCAGACAAGGCAGGCATCGAACCGGCCACCATTTATTTCGCCAGCGCGGGCTATCACCTGTCGATTGAAAGCGACCGCAGCTTCTCGCTGAGCGGTGAGGAGCCGGTTCATTTTTCGCGCCCATCGATAGACATCCTGATGGAGTCCGCGGCTGATGTGTATGGCGAATCGCTTGCGGGCATTCTGCTGACCGGTGCCAACTATGACGGTGCAAACGGGTTGGCCAGGATTCGCGAAAACGGTGGGCTCACTGTGGTACAGGACCCTGAAGAAGCCCAGGTCGCCACCATGCCTGAAGCCGCCATTAAAAAGCTGCGCCCTGACCTCATCCTCAGGCTTGACGCCATACGACAATTGATCCTTCGACTGGATAGGGCCTGTTCAAACTATTTTCAGGGAGATGCGTTGTGAATCCAAAAGGCTGTGCGCAAGGCGCAAAACGCTGCCGGGGCAGCCCCCGGCAAGGCTTTGGAACGCCGCGCACGACCTTTTGGATCACAACCCTTAGGGAACGGGGTGAAAACAGCGCCCCTCGGCGTTGCACTCCTAGGCAAGGCAGGGGCCTTGCCGTCGTCGTGCGCCTTGACGGGCGCTGTTTTCACCGCGTTCGCACTCCTGAAAATAATTTGAACAGGCCCTACTCATGCTGAACGACAAGAGCGCCAACATCCTCATCGTTGACGACCTGCCCGAGAACCTCCTCGCGTTGAATGCCCTGATACGGCAGGACGATCGCACCATTTACCAGGCGACGTCGGGCGAAGCGGCGCTGGCCCTGCTGCTGGACAACGAATTTGCCATGGCGATTCTTGATGTGCAGATGCCGGGCATGAACGGCTTTGAGCTGGCAGAACTCATGCGCGGTACGGAAAAAACGCGCCACATTCCGATTGTTTTCGTCAGCGCTGCAGGCAAGGAGCTCAACTACGCCTTCAAGGGCTATGAGACCGGCGCGGTTGACTTCCTCTACAAACCGCTGGACATCGACGCGGTCAGGAGCAAGGTCAACGTGTTTGTCGAGCTCTACAAACAGCGCAACGAAACCCGCAGGCAGGTAGCGGCCCTTGAAAGAAGCCGTCAGGAGCAGGAGGTTCTCTTGCATGAACTGCAGGTGACCCAGGGGGAACTGCAGAACGCCGTGCGCATGCGTGATGACTTCATGTCCATGGTGGCGCACGAACTGCGCACGCCGCTCAACACCCTGTTTCTTGAAGCGCAGCTGCGCAAGATGCAGCTTGACCGGGGCAATACGGCGGTGTTTGACGCGGCCTATTTGCAGAAGATGGTCGCGCGCGACCAGCGGCAGATACAGAGCATGGTGCGCCTGATTGACGACATGCTGGATGTCTCGCGCATACGCAGCAACCGCCTGTCGATACGCCCCAGTCAGGTCGACCTGCAGGCCCTGCTGGCCCGGGTGGTGGGCAACCTGTCCAACCAGGCCAGCGCAGCGGGCAGCACCCTCACACTGGAGCCAGGCGAGCCGGCAATCGGCACCTGGGACGAGTTCCGTATCGAGCAGGTGGTCATCAATTTGCTGACCAATGCCCTGCGCTATGGCAAGGGGAGACCTGTCACCGTGAACACCGTCGGGGTCCCGGACGGTGTCCGCATAGAGGTGCGTGATCAGGGCATGGGCATTTCCGAAGAAAACCAGAAACGCATTTTTGAGCAGTTTGAACGCGCAAACGGCAACGATGGCACGGGTGGCCTGGGCCTGGGGCTTTTCATCACCCGCCAGCTGGTCGAAGCCCATGGCGGGCAGATCAGCGTGGAAAGCCGCGAGGGTGAAGGCTCTACCTTCATGATCACCCTGCCCTTCACCACGCCGGAAGCCCCTGTGGCCCAATAGGCTACCCCGGGAAACCGGCCCTGCAGACGTGAGAAAATAGCGGGCTACTCCCCAGATTCACAGGACACCCTTCTCATGGACGCAGAACACATCAACACCATCGGCAACCAGCTCGCGGACCTGAGCAACCGCGTCCATGAACTTCGGGGGTATCTTTGACTACCCTGCCAAAGAACGAAAACTGAACGAAGTCAACGCCGCGCTGGAAGACCCCAAGGTCTGGGACAACCCCAAGCGCGCGCAGGAACTCGGCAAGGAAAAAAAATCGCTTGAAGACGTGGTGCACGTCATCGACCGCCTGACCTCAGAGCTGGCAGACAATACCGAACTCTTCGAGATGTCGAAAGACGAGGGCGATGAAGCCGGCATGCAGGCCATTGAAGGCGAAGCGGCCCAGGTGGCGACGGAAGTCGAAAAAATGGAATTCCGCCGGATGTTCAACAACCCGGCCGACCCCCTGCCCTGCTTTCTGGACATCCAGGCCGGTGCCGGCGGTACCGAAGCCTGCGACTGGGCCAGCATGCTTCTGCGCCAGTACCTCAAGTACGCAGAACGCAAGGGCTTCAAGACCACCATTGAAGACGAAACCGCTGGCGATACCGCCGGCATCAAGGGCGCGACCATCAAGATCGAGGGTGAATACGCCTTCGGCCTGCTGCGCACCGAAACCGGCGTGCACCGCCTGGTGCGCAAGTCGCCGTTCGACTCGTCGGGTGGCCGTCACACCTCGTTTGCGTCGGTGTTTGTCTACCCTGAAATCGATGACTCCATCGAGATCGACATCAACCCGTCCGATGTGCGCACCGACACCTTCCGCGCCAGCGGCGCAGGCGGCCAGCACATCAACAAGACCGACTCGGCCGTGCGCCTGACCCACATCCCCACCGGCATCGTGGTGCAGTGCCAGGACGGCCGCAGCCAGCACAGCAACCGCGATGTGGCCTGGAAGCGCCTGCGCTCACGCCTCTATGACTTCGAGCTGCGCAAGCAGCAGGAAGCCCAGCAAAAGCTGGAAGACACCAAGACAGACGTGGGCTGGGGCCACCAGATCCGCAGCTATGTGCTGGACAACAGCCGCATCAAGGATTTGCGCACCAACTACGAAACATCTGCCACGCAGAAGGTGCTTGACGGCGACCTTGACCAGTTTATTGAAGCGTCCCTCAAGCAGGGCGTGTAAGCGGCATTTCGCCCACAGCAGTTACCAGCAGCACCCGCCGCGAAAACAGAGATTCAGGAATTCACCATGTTGCAAAAGATAGATGCCAGTGGCGCCGGGCAAACCCCGTCGGTCACCATCAACCGCGCTGACTACACCGCGCCCGCCTACTGGATAGACACGGTAGAACTGTGTTTTGACCTGGACGCCACCAAGACCCGCGTGCTGAACCGCATGAAGCTGCGCCGCAACACAGACCTGCCGGTGCAGCCGCTCAAGCTGGATGGCGACGAGCTCAACCTTGCACGCGTGCTGGTCAACGGCCAGGGCACGTCGTTCCGCATGGAAGGCAGCCAGCTGGTGCTGGACAACCTGCCCGACGAGTTCGAGCTGGAAATCTTCACCACCACCAACCCGTCGAAGAACACCAAGCTGATGGGCCTTTACGTCAGCAATGACTCCTTCTTCACGCAGTGTGAGGCCGAGGGTTTCAGGCGCATCACCTACTTCCTCGATCGTCCCGACGTGATGGCCATGTACACGGTCACCCTGCGTGCAGACAAAACCAAATACCCGGTGCTGCTGTCCAACGGAAACCTGGTTGACAGTGGCAATCTTGAAGACGGGCGCCACTTTGCCAAATGGGTTGACCCGCACAAAAAGCCGAGCTACCTGTTCGCACTCGTGGCGGGCCAGCTGGTGTGCCGTGAGCAGCGCATCACCTCGCGTGCAGGCAACGAGCACACACTGCAGGTCTATGTGCGCCCGGGTGACCTCGACAAGACCGAACACGCCATGGTGTCGCTGATGCATTCAGTCGCATGGGACGAGGCGCGTTTCGGCCTGAGCCTGGATCTTGAACGCTTCATGATCGTCGCCACCAGCGACTTCAACATGGGCGCGATGGAAAACAAGGGCCTGAACATCTTCAACACCAAGTATGTGCTGG
>JAZKHN010000035.1:0-14086 GCA_040385325.1 Pseudomonadota bacterium | reverse complement strand
GTCCGTAGCGGTCGCCCATGGCCAGCGGGCCCATGGGATAGCCCAGGCCCAGCGTCACGGCTGTCTCAAGGTCCTTGGGGCTGCAGATGCCCTGCTGGCAGATGTCGCTGGCAATGTTGACGATGGTGGCCACCACGCGCTGGGTGACAAAACCGCCGCTGTCGCGAATTACGCTCACAGCCTTGCCATCGCGTGCGAAGAGGGCATGTGCGGCATCGCGCATGTCGGTGCGGGTGGCGGGGTTGGTTGCCAGCACGCGGCGTTTGGTGGCTGCGTCGTCGATCAGCATGTCTATACCTATGGTGCGGGCTGGGTCCAGGCGCTCGACCACGGCGACGGTGGTGATGTCAAAACCCAGCGGCGCGACGAGTGTCAGGGCCTGCGGCGATGCTGAGGCGCCGGTTTCGATTTTTGCGCCCAGGTCTTTCAGCAGTTGCAACAACTCGGCCCGGCGCGCGGCGCGGGGCGAGACCCAGATGAGCGGCATTTCTGCCACGACCGGGGCGGCGGCTTCGGGCGTGGTCTGCATCGCACCATCTGCATACTTGTAAAAACCTTCACCGGTCTTGCGACCCAGCATGCCGCCGGCCAGGCGCTGCGCGGTGATGACGCTGGGGCGGTAACGGGCTTCGTCGTAGTACTGGCGGTAGATCGACTCCATCACCGGGTGCGACACGTCAAGTGCTGTCAGGTCCATCAGCTCGAAAGGGCCGAGCTTGAAGCCGACCTGGTCGCGCAGGATGCGGTCTATGGTGGCGAAATCGGCAATGCCTTCACTGACGATGCGCAGCGCTTCGGTGCCGTAGCCACGGCCTGCGTGGTTGACGATGAAGCCGGGCGTGTCCTGCGCCAGAACTGGGGTGTGGCCCATCTGTCGGGCATAGTCGATCAGTTGCGTGCAGACGGCCTGGCTGGTCTTCAGGCCTGCGATGACCTCGACCACCTTCATCAGCGGGACGGGGTTGAAGAAGTGGTAGCCGGCAAAACGGCCTGGGTGTTTGAGTTTGGCCGCAATGGCCGTGACAGACAGCGAAGAGGTATTGGTGGCGAGCACCGCCTGCGGTGATACCAGTCCTTCGAGTTCCGCAAACAGTGATTGTTTGACGTCCAGACGCTCGACCACGGCCTCCACGATCAGGTCGCAGTCAGCAAGTTCTGCCAGAGTGGCAAGTGTGAGAACACGTGATTTATGGTCAGCTGCGACGCTGTCATCCAGCCTGCCTTTGGCGACCAGCTTGTCCCACTGGTCATGCAGGGCGGCTTTGGCCTTTGCGCCTGCGTCGGCCTGCAGGTCAAACAATTTGACTGTGCTGCCGGCCTGGGCGGCAATCTGTGCAATTCCGCGTCCCATGGCACCCGTGCCAACAACGCCTACTGTTTTATAAAGGGGTTTCATGGAAAAGTATTATTACGCAGCACACCAGCTGTAACGGCTGTGCCAAAATCAGACCAGTGAACTTATCCAAGCGACTGTGAAGCCCCAGTGAAAAAGAGCCAGATTGTCCTTGCCTGCCTGATGTTGTTTGCTGCATCCAGCAGCATGGCCATGTCGCTTGGACGACACCGTGGCGCTGCCGTGATAGGGCGTCCGCTGGACATCTCCATCCAGGCTGTTCTTGACGCGCAGGAAGATCTCGCTGCGGCCTGTATCGAGGCCGATGTTTTCTATTCAGACACCAAGCTTTCCAGGGGACGGATTCAGGTCAGCTCTGAAAGGGTCGCGGGTGGCCAGGACGCGGTTATCCATGTCCGGACCTCCCTGCCGGTAGACGAGCCGGTTGTCAGCATCTACCTGCGTACAGGCTGCGTGCAAAAGAACGAGAAAAAGTTTGTGGTGCTGGCGGATCTGGTGTCCGAGCAGGCACCAGCTTCTTCCGGCCTTGCTGCGCGTCAGGCCGTGCCTGCACCAGTTTCCTTGCCGCCAGTTGCGACACCCGCTGCGGCGGCTTCACCAGGTTCCGTGACCGTCTTTGACCCAGCAGTCACGCGCCGATCCCGCACTCGCGCGGCATCAACCGAAGCCGTTGCAGTTCCAGCGTCATCGCAGGCCGGCAGCCGCTCCGTTGCCGCGGCAGCGCCCAAAGAGGGTGCGCCGCCTGCCGTCAGCCGGAGCCAGCGCGCAAAAGAGGCGAGGGAAGCAAAGGCTGCAGCCAGAACCGGTGCGCGCCTCAAGCTGGAGCCCCTTGATCTCACCATTGAACGCGACCCGTCGCTGAGGGCCTCAACCGAGATGCTCAGCACGCCCTCATCGAGTCCACAGGAGCGTTCGGCTGCTGCTGCACTCTGGCGCGCGCTGACCTCGCAGCCCCAGGACATTCTTCGCGATGCCGAAAAGCTCCAGAGCCTCGAAGCCTCAGTGCGGGCACTGCAGGCCCAGGGCCAGAAAAACCAGCTTGCGATCGAAACCCTGAATGGCCAGGTCAGGCAGGCCGAATCCGAGCGTTACGCCAATCTGCTTGTTTATGCGCTGGCCGCACTGCTGCTGCTTGCGCTGGCTGCACTGGCTTATTTTGTACGCAGCTGGCTGCTGATCAGGCGCAACGGCGATGCTGAACTGCCATGGTGGCGCAAGAATGAACCGCTGGAAAAGGGCTGGGCCAACAGCGCACCGGACATCGATGCCCTGACGCCTCAAGAGGCAGCGCAGGCGGCAAAGGCTGGCACCAAATCAGCCAGGAGCGGCAAGAGAGCTGCGGAAACACCTTCGGATCTTGACCTGGACCTGGGTACCAATGAATCGGGGTTCACCGAAGTCAAACACATGTCGCAGCTGGAAAATCCCGATTCAATGCCGCCTTTGTCGCGCAGGGACCGTTCCGATTTTGCGATGAGCATGACGCATCCGACGCGCGCCGTGAAAGCAGAAGAGCTCTTTGATGTGCAGCAACAGGCAGACTTTTTTGTGTCACTGGGCCAGACCGAGCAGGCCATTGAAGTGCTGCGCGGCCATATCAACGAAAACGTCCAGACCAGCGCCCTTGTTTACCTGGACCTTTTCAACCTTTACCACCAGCTTGGACACGAAGAAGACTATGAGGACTTGCGCCATACCTTCAACCAGCTGTTCAATTCGAAGATTCCTGCCTTCCAGTTTTACAAGGACAAGGATTCGGGCGTGGGCCTGGAGGCTTATCAGATAGCCATGTCGCGGATTGAAGCCCTGTGGCCGTCGCCCAAGGTGCTCGACATTATTGAAGAGTCGATTTTCCGCAAGCCCGATGCCGGAGCAGAGGCCTTTGATCTTGAAGCCTATCGTGAGCTGCTCATGCTTTATTCGGTTGCCAGGGACATCATTCACCCCGAGGCTAGTTCAGGCAACTCCGTACCGAAGTTTGATTTGCCGGATTCGGAGTTCGATAACGACCCCAGGACCGTTAAATTCGTCTCCACCTCCATACAGCCCCTGTCGGCCTCGGTCGCCGAGCCGCAGCAGCAGGAATACAGCCGGCCTTTTCTTGAATCCGTCATACCGCCGTCATCGCCAAACCTCGGGCTGGACCTTGACCTGAGCCTGTTTGACAGCGAGGTTTCAGCCTCGCCTCCCGCAGTGGAAGAAGAGTCTGATTCGAAGTTTTTCGAGCAGTTTGCGGCAGATATAGCGATTCCACCGCCTGCGCAGCCGCCTGCCACATCGCCGTCCATCGGGCTGGACCCGGACAACTCAATAGATTTTGACTCTTACGACTCGTCGGCAGATCAAAACGGCAGGCCAAAGCGGCCCAAACAGTAGAAGTGCGGTTGTGCCGGCCTGATGGTGATTTTTAAACCCGCATCGGCCGGCCTCAAATGTCAACGCTGCCCACTGAACCCCGCCGATTCTCTGACCCTTCAGCTCTAAAGCGATTTCCTAGCGGCGCACCTGCAATGCGCCTGGATTCACGATGTTGGTGGGCGTTCCCCTGATGAAATTCACCACATTGTCAAACGCCGCGCCAAAATACATTTCGTAGCTGTCCTGCTCCACGTAGCCGATATGAGGCGTGCAGATACAGTTTTCGAGCCTGAGCAGGGCATGGCCCTGAAGTATGGGTTCGGATTCAAACACATCCACGGCGGCCAGTCCGGGGCGTCCCCGGTTGAGGGCTGCGATCAACGATTCCGGCTCGAGCAATTCTGCACGCGATGTGTTGACGAGCAAGGCCGTCGGCTTCATGCGCGAAAGGTCTTCAAGCGTGATCATTCCACGCGTCTCATCGTTCAGCCGCAGGTGCAGGCTGAGGACGTCGCACATTTCAAAAAACTCTGAACGGCTGGATGCCACCTCGAATCCGTCTGCCTGGGCGCGCTCAAGTGATGCAGCACGCCCCCAGATCACGACGCGCATGCCAAAAGCACGACCGTAGCCAGCGAGCAATTGCCCGATTTTTCCATAGCTCCAGATGCCGAGTGTCTTGCCTTTGAGTACCACCCCCAACCCAAAGTTCGCAGGCATGGACGCGGACTTGAGGCCAGCCTGCTGCCATGCACCATGTTTCAGATGCGCGACATAGTGCGGTATGCGCCGCATGGCGGCCATGATGAGTGCCCAGGCGAGTTCAGCCGGTGCTGTAGGAGAGCCAACACCCTCCGCCACAACCACGCCGCGCTCTGTACATGCGCCCACATCAACATGCGAGCCCACACGGCCTGTCTGGGCAATCATTTTAAGCTTGGGGAGCTTTTCTATCAGCTGGCGGTTGAGCTGTGTACGCTCCCTGATCAGCACAATCACATCAGCGTCTTTCAGCCTGACAGAGAGCTGGCCAATACCCTTGACTGTATTCGTGTAAACCTTTGCGGGATAGGCGTCCAGTTTCGCAGCGCAGTCAAGCTTGCGCACTGCATCCTGGTAATCATCAAGGATCACAATATTCATGACGATATTGTGCCTGCAAGTTTTTCAGATCCCGCCCTGAAGTGAACTGAAAAACTTCATTTGACCGGGGGCCTGAAGCTGTCTGGACGGGTTTAGCGCTGGCGGGTAGAGGCTTCTTTCTGTGTCATCCGGTCAAGCTCGGCGCACACGTCTGCCATGCGTCCCGAAATCACCATGCGCCCGGCACATGAGGGTGCAACGCCGGGATCAAATGCCCTCACAACCCTGAGTCGACTGGGCGCAGTTGGTGCCACGTTCTTTTCTGTGTCGCCGATGGCTGCTGCGGAAGCCGGCAATGATGTTGCCCGCCACGATGCTTTGTCCATTGCGCGGGTTGCTCCCCGCGATGGCGCGCGGGTGGCATTGCATCTCGTATCGGTAGCCCGGTCGATTGCAGGCAACGGCTTGCAGTGAGAGGAGCCAAACAGCGCAAACAGGTCCTGCAATGGTGCCATCAGTAAAGTCAGCATTGGTGGACGTGAAACTGTGGGTGAAAAAATGGCCATTCCCATGATGAAACTCCTATAAAGAGGCTTTTGTTCAGCTTTTACAGGCAGGATTACATGCGGCCAGGACCGCGAGGGCTGCTGCATCAGGGTGTTGGCCATAAGCATGACCAAACGCCCGCCACCTGATGCACAGCCAGAATATTTACATCAACATCGTGTTGCGAATCAGGCCTACTGCCAGTCCTTCAAGCTCGAAAGGTTCTCCGGGCTCGACCACAATGGTTTTGAAATCGGGGTTTTCGGGCAGCAGCTCAATCGTATTTTTGGTACGGCGGAAACGTTTCACGGTGACTTCTTCACCCAGACGGGCAACAACAATCTGGCCGTTTTTTGCTTCCCGGGCCTGTTTGACGGCAAGCAGGTCGCCATCCATGATGCCAACGTCGCGCATGCTCATGCCTTTGACCTTCAGCAGATAGTCGGGCTGCCGTTGAAACAGGCTGCTTTCAAAATAATAGGTTTGTTCAATGTGCTCCTGCGCGAGAATGGGACTGCCAGCAGCAACCCGCCCCACCAGAGGCAGGGCGAGTTGGGCCAGGCTTTGCAACGGCAGGGAAAACTGTTTGATTCGTGACTCGTTCAATGAGCGCAGGGCATCCATTCGCAACCTGATGCCGCGTGAGGTACCGCTGACAAGCTCAATAACGCCTTTGCGCGCCAGGGCTTGCAGGTGCTCCTCGGCAGCATTGGCGGACCTGAAGCCGAGTTCGGATGCGATTTCAGCGCGCGTTGGAGGTGCGCCCGTGCGGGCAATTGCGCTCTGGATCAGTTCCAGTATCTGTTGCTGGCGTGCGGTGAGTTTGGGCATTTCCGCAAAATCGGTGAGACTGCTCATGGCATGTATTCCTTCAGTAACAAGTCATTAACCCGGGGCTGGCAACAAGCATTGGTTTGAACTGTTTTAATATCCAGTAGCTGTATTTTTATCCAGCTTTTTAATAAATGCAAGCGCATGCAATGAAAAATAACAAGATTGTCATCCTGGGTACTGGCGGCACGATTGCCGGAACTGCGGCTGCGGCAGCTGACAACCTCGGATACACCGCTGCGCAAATTGGCATCAATCAATTGGTGGCTGCGCTGCCGCGTCGGGATGATCTGCCTCTGGCACTGGTGACCGAACAGGTGGCACAGATAGACAGCAAGGACATGGATTTCGGGGTGTGGATGCAACTGGCCAGTCGTGTGAAGCATTGGCTGAATCAATCGGACGTGCAGGGCATTGTGATAACCCACGGCACTGACACGCTGGAAGAGACTGCGTGGTTTCTGCAAACCGTTTTCAATCCGTCCAAACCTGTGGTGCTGACCTGCGCCATGCGGCCGGCGACCGCCTTGGCACCAGACGGGCCTCAAAACATCGTTGATTCAATTGCTGTGGCGGCTCATCAAGGCGCAAGAGGTGTCTCGGTGGTTTGCGCGGGGGTGATTCATGGCGCAGGGGACGTGCAGAAGGTGCATACCTATCGGCTTGACGCTTTCAGTTCAGGTGATGCGGGGCCCTTGGGATATGTCGAGGAAGGGCGCTTGCGTATGCTGAGACACTGGCCTTTAATGGCTGGAGACCGCGTGGGTGCGGGTTCTGGAAACGTCATGAAGTACGCTGATGCCGCGTTATGGCCACGGGTAGAAATCGTGATGAATCATGTGGGGGCTGGTGCGGCAGTGGTTGATGCACTGGTAGCTGCTGGCGTCAATGGGCTTGTGGTTGCAGGCACCGGCAATGGCACGTTGCACCATGAACTTGAAAGGGCATTGCTTGAAGCGCAGGCAGGGGGAGTCCGGGTTGTTCGGGCGACGCGCTGCCTGAACGGTCAGGTATTGCCAAAAGCGGGTGATCTTTTACCGGATTCGCAGGGACTGAGCCCGGTAAAGGCCAGGGTATCCCTGCTGCTATCCCTGATGGATTGACCTGTGTTCACAGCCCTGAAATCCAGTGTGTGGGCATACCCGGCACTCGAAATTGTTCATATCACCGGCATTGCGTTGCTTCTGGGCAATTTGATGTTGCTGGAGTTGAGGGTGTTTGGGCTGGGTGCAGGGCTGGCAGTCAAAGACCTTTCCCGCCTCAGCCTCGGCCTTGCCCTGACGGGTTTTGGCATTGCAGCGGTATCGGGCCTGCTGATGTTTGCATCCCAGCCAGAAGAACTGCTGGCCAACCGGGCGTTTACCCTGAAAATGCTGTTGCTGTTTGTTGCCGCCTGCAATGCTGCGTGGTTCCATGGACGGGCATCCCTGGAAAAACTTGACGGCCTTGCCAGAGCGCAGATGTTGGCATCAACCATGATCTGGCTGGCCGCATTGGCATGTGGACGCTGGATTGCCTATCTCTGAGTTCTCTCAAAAACTTAAGGAGTTGATGATGAAAAGACGCGACTTGCTCAAAACCTCTGTGGCTTTACCCGTGTCTGGCATGGTCCTCAGCGCCCATGCTCACCACGGCTGGAGCAGCTTTGATCAGGACAGGCCGATTTATCTGGAAGGACGCGTTGTAAAGGCGGCGTGGCAGAACCCGCATGCAGAGCTTGAGCTTGAGCTGCCGGCAATGCTGAAGGTGCCCGTAGATCTGCCGCAGCGAACCTTGCCAGCACAGACTGCACCGGTTGACGGAAAGGCCCTGCTTGCCAAAGCGGTCGTACCTGTCCGCAAGGACAGGCGATGGGAAATTGAACTGGCTCCTTTGACGCGCATGCAGGCATGGCAGGTTGCAGAGATCAAGACCGGCGCACAGGTTGCCATGGTGGGATTCACCTTCACCGGAGAAAAAGGCGGGGCTGTTCTACGCGTGGAATACCTGTTTGTCGATGGCAAGGCCTATGGCTTACGTTCAAGTCCCGCGTGAGTGGCAGGTGCAGCTGGCAGCTTGAATGCAGACCATCAGGAAATCGGAACGCAGAAAAAAGGCCGTCATCGACGGCCTTTTTTCTTTTGCGCTTGGGGCAGGTTGCTAGCCAGCCAGGGCCTTGAATGCCCGCGCCGTGATTTCGTCCACGCCGCCCATCCCGCTGATGGCGCGGTATTTTGGGGCCGCGTGGGGTGCATCCTTTGCCCAGCTTGAGTAGTAGTCCACAAGAGGCCTGGTCTGGGCACTGTACACCTCAAGCCGCTTGCGAACGGTTTCCTCTTTGTCATCTTCGCGCTGTATCAGTGCTTCACCCGTGACGTCGTCCTGGCCCTCCACCTTAGGGGGGTTGTACTTGACATGATAGGTGCGCCCCGACGCCGTGTGGGACCGCCGGCCGCTCATGCGCTCGATGATGGCCTCGAAGGGCACGTCGATTTCAAGCACGTAGTCCAGCTTGACACCGGCACTTTTCATGGCGTCTGCCTGAGGGATGGTCCGCGGAAAACCATCGAAAAGAAAGCCTTTTTCGCAGTCTGGCTGTGCAATGCGTTCCTTGACCAGATTGATGATCAGGTCATCGCTGACCAGACCGCCGGAATCCATGATTTTTTTGGCTTCGATCCCGAGGGGGGTTCCGGCTTTCACCGCTGCGCGCAGCATGTCGCCGGTGGAAATCTGGGGGATGTTGTACTTCTGGCAGATGAAGGTAGCCTGCGTTCCCTTGCCTGCGCCGGGCGCTCCCAACAAAATCAGTCTCATGGATGTCCTCGTATTTTTTTGAATCAGGTCACCGTACGGCTCATCCTTTATGGGATGGAACGTCGGCCGGATGTCTGCGTAATACGGTGAACCGGCACCGCACAAACATGCTTCGATGATTAGCCAAGGATAGCATGCAGCCCTTGAACCAATCTTACGAACCGGTCATTCGCGCGCTCCTGTCGCTCGCCTCGGTCCGACCGGCCAGATTACCGAAACAGCATGCGGACGCGCTCCAGGTCGTCTGGCGTGTCAACGCCGGCTCCGGGCTCTTTATCGGAGATGTGAACCGCAATTCGGTGACCGTGCCACAGTGCACGGAGTTGCTCAAGCGATTCCAGGCGTTCCATGGGCGCCTGCGGCAAGGCAGGGAACTGTTTGAGAAATTCCATCCTGTAACCATAAATGCCAATGTGGCGAAGCGGTTTCGGGAGCTCGCCTGCCTGCCACCATTCCCTGCCCTCAAAGTCCCGACCTGCGGGTATGGGCGAACGGCTGAAGTAGAGGGCTGTTTGCCGGGCATCCAGGACAAGTTTGACAACGTTGGGGTTGAGGTATTCCTGCAGGCTGCTGATCGGATGCGCAGCGGTGCTCATGGCGCAGTCTGTGCGTGTGTGAAGAAGCCCGGCCACCGAATTGATCAATTCCGGGTCTATCAACGGCTCGTCGCCCTGTACATTCACAATCAGGTCGTCGTCATCAAGCCCTAGGACATGGCAAGCCTCAGCCAGTCTGTCACTTCCGCTTGCATGGTCTGCGCTGGTCATGACCGTGTGCATATCGAAGTCAGCACACCGCTCGGCCACTTCAATGCTGTCGGTCGCGACCACTACCTTGCAGGCGTTGCTTTTGAGTGCCTGATGTGCGACCCTGACAATCATTGGTACGCCTGCAATGTCCGCGAGTGGCTTGTTTGGCAGGCGGGTGGATGCAAGCCTTGCCGGAATCACAACCGTAAATTTCATGGGTGCCTGCTCCTTGCTGCGAATTCAGGAGGAATCAGAGTCCCAATTCCTCATCACTTAAAACCCGTGCTTCGCTCTCCAGCATGACGGGCAGTCCATCACGGACGGGGTAGGCGAGCCGAGCGCTTCTAGAGATCAGTTCCTGTTTTTCCCGGTCGTATTCCAGATGTCCCTTGGTCACGGGGCAGACAAGCAGTTCAAGCAATTTTGGTTCCATTGCCCGATGGTAGTTGAGAAAGCAGGGGGGCCAGCAAGGCATCGAGCGCTTTGAAAAAAGCCTGCTCTGGTTCGAACTCCAGGGGTACAGCCAGCACATGTGCGGTTTGTGGTGACGCAACAAGCTTGACCGCATCTTTTTCCGTGCAAAGAATGGTGACATCAAGCATTTCCGACAGATCTGCCTCAGACACGCGGTGGTGATCCGGAAGGGCTATGGTGTCGCTCAGCAGGATGCCGGTCAGTCCCAGCATGTCAAAAAAGGCTTGCGGATTGGCGATGGCGGCCAGGGCGACTACCGACTTGTCTCCAAAGCTGCTCATCGGCACGCATGTTCCATCCATTGCGATCGCATGGTCCGCCAGCCGTCTTTTAGATGTGAACCCCTCAAAGGCCGGTTTGTTGCCGGTGTGCAGGAGTAGCCGCGGGACCGTGGGGGCGGCAGCGGGCCAAGGTTCCCTCAATGGCCCCGCGGGCAAAAGCCAGCCGTTGCCCGTTCCGCGATCATCGAATACGATGATTTCTATATCTCGCCGCAAGGCGTAGTGTTGCAGCCCGTCGTCGCAAATAATCAGATGCGTGCCGGGATATGCCTGCAGCAATGCTTTCGCGACGCAAACGCGTTTAACGCCCACAAACACAGGTGCTCCTGTCCGGCGCCTTATCAGCAAGGGCTCGTCTCCAGACTCGTCTGCCGCCATTGTGAGAGTGACTTCCTGGCAGGCCTCGCTTTTCCGGCCGTATCCGCGCGAGATCACGCCAACCTGCCATCCATCGCGTTGCAGGCGTTGTACCAACGCGATGGCCAGCGGTGTTTTTCCACCGCCACCCGCGACGACGTTGCCTATGACAATGACGGGTACCGGCATACTTGCCGATTGCAGAATTCCTGCCCTGTACAGGTAGCGGCGAACGCCTGTCGCAAACCCATAAAGCACGGACACCGGCCACAGTAGCCAGGCCAGTCCATTGCGCGCTGACCATGCTTTTTGAATGGCGCGCTTCATCGCTCGGGTTTCTCCGCGAATCCCGGGTTATCGGGCACCGGCCTGCGCCGCGCTCTGGGTCGCAAATGTGATCTGGTTAAAGCCGTTGCGGCGTGCAGCTTCCATAACCGTGATGACTGCCTGGTGGGTGGCGCTTGCGTCGGCGCTGATGATGATCACACTTTCCCTGCCGGCTTTCGCGGCCTCGACCAGAGCCGCGCCCAGCACCTCCAGCGATCGTCCCTCAACCGGGGTTTTGTTGATCATGTAACGCCCATCACTGCCGACTGCAACGATGACCTCTTTAGGGTAGTCGCGTTGCTGATCCGCGTCTGCAATCGGCAGCTTGATCTGAAGCTCCGTGAACTTGCTGTAAGTTGTTGAGAGCATCAGGAATATCAGTACAACCAGAAGCACGTCGATAAAAGGGATCAGGTTGATTTCGGGTTCATCCCGCGAGCCTTTGCGAAAATTCATGAATGGCAGCCTTGCCTGTAGCTGAAGCGCGGGGAAGTCATTTTCGCAAAGTGTTGAGGTGGCGCACAAAGCGCTCCGCGGCCAGTTCCATGGTGAGCAGATAACCATCGACCCGAGCCCTGAAATAGCGCCAGAAAATCAGGGAGGGGATGGCCACAATCAATCCGAACGCTGTGTTGTAAAGCGCAATTGAGATGCCTTGGGCCAATTGTGCAGGGTTGCCGCCAGTCGCCGCTCCGACACCTCCGCTGCCGGCCTGAGAGCCAAAAATTTCGATCATGCCGATGACAGTACCAAGCAAACCCAGCAGCGGCGCAGCCGATGCAATCGTCGCCAGAGCAGCCAGGTAACGCTCCAGTTTGTGAGCTGCCTGCCTGCCGGCGCCTTCAAGGGAAGACCGGAGTTCCTCTTCTGTCAATTTGGGATTGGCATTGAGCGCCCGAAAGCCGCTGGCCAGTACCTCGCCCAGAAGCGAGTTTTGCTCCAGTTGGGCTACGACATCTGTTGATGGAACAGCTGTGCGAGAGACCGTGATGGCTTCATCGACCAGCTTGGGTGGGGCAACCTTGCGTGTTTTGAGGCTGCTGAAACGTTCAATAACGAGTGCCAGTGCCAGGACGGAGCAGGCAACCAAGGGCCAGATCGGCCAGCCTGCGGCTTGTATGATCGAAAACAACGCACATCTCCCGGCGAGTAAATTGAAGTGGATTATGGCTTACGGGCCTTTGGTTTTTGACCGTCCTGAGCTTGCTGCAACAAAACCGGGTAGTGGCAGCATCTGTAGGCCGTAACTCACAGAAGTTGTGGATAACTTTGTGAGCAAGTGGCATGCGAGGCCCGGCAAAGCCGCACGGGACTTGCACTATGACAAAACGATGAAATTTTGAGCAGAATTAAGTTATTCAAAATCAATGAGTTACACGGATTCTCCTTGGTCCTGACGTGGTGTTGCCCAAGCTCCTGGCATTCTTCTGAGTGCTGTGGAGTATTGCCCCCCCCACATTGCGGAGTTTTCTCATGAATGAGGATCTGCAATCCGCGTTTTCCGCTGGAGCCGTTGATGGAAGTTCGGGTACATCGAGGATGATGGTCTGGAGCGTTGGCTCACTCCTTCGTGCCATTGCCGACACCCTGGAGGCACGGTTTAATCCGGTCTCCGTTCAGGGGGAGATCTCCGGGTTTTCTCGTGCGGCAAGCGGACATTGCTATTTCTCCCTGAAGGACGAGCAGGGACAAATTCGCTGTGCGATGTTTCGGCGGGCGGCCGGTTTGCTGGACTTTGCCCCTGACGACGGCCAATTGGTTGAGCTTCGCGGACGCCTGGGGGTCTACGACGCGCGCGGTGAACTGCAACTGGTGGTTGAGACCATGCGCCGGGCGGGGCGGGGCACGCTCTTTGAACAATTCCTCAAGCTCAAGGCCAGGCTCGAAGCGGAGGGGCTCTTCGATGCCCACCGGAAAAGACCATTGCCGGTCATGCCTGAGGCTGTTGGCGTTGTGACCTCGCTTGGCGCTGCTGCCCTGCATGATGTTTTGACCGCGTTGCAGCGCCGGGCACCTCACATACCGGTCGTGATTTACCCGGCCAGCGTACAGGGTGTGCAGGCACCTGTCGAGCTGCGCCAGGCGGTGTCACGGGCCTCGGAGCGCGGTGAAGTGGATGTGCTGCTGCTGGTTCGTGGCGGCGGCGCCATGGAAGACCTCTGGGCATTCAACGATGAGCAACTGGCGCGCGCCATCGTCTCCGCACCCATGCCCGTGGTTACGGGGGTGGGCCATGAAACCGATTTCAGCATCGCAGATTTTTGTGCGGACCTTCGTGCACCTACTCCTACGGCGGCCGCTGAGTTATGCACGCAACCAAAAGAGGCATGGATGGATTTCCTCGATTCACGCCTTGTACGTATGCAGAACGGTGTGGACAGGCAGCTTGAATCGTTGAATCAGCGTCTGGACCTTGCGGCATCGCGCATTAACCGCCCATCACACTTCCTTACCCGGCAACAGGCGCGACTGCGGGCGCAGGCCCAGCAGTTAAAGCACGCGTCATCCATGGCTTTGAGCCTCGCGAGGGCTGATTTGACAAGGGCAGAAGAGAGGTTTCCAAAAGCTTTTTCTGTTGCTGTGGGCGACGAAAATGCAAGACTTGAAAATGCGCGCCGTCATCTTGAGTTGCTCAATCCACAACTTGTATTGAAAAGGGGTTATGCGTGGCTCAGTGACCTGGAGGGGTCGACCATTACCAGTGCGACACAGCCAGTGACGGGTCAGGCGCTGAGGGCTACCCTTGTTGATGGCGAGGTCGATTTGACGGTCTCGGCCCGTCGACTGATTTAGTTCTTAGAATCCACTGATAATTGTTTAACCACCACGAGGAAAATTATGGAACACAAACTACCCCCACTGCCGTATGCAATGGACGCCCTGGCTCCCAACTACAGCCAGGAAACGCTTGAATACCATTACGGCAAGCA
>JAZKHN010000034.1:0-6101 GCA_040385325.1 Pseudomonadota bacterium | reverse complement strand
GCCGTTGACATCAATCAGGTGGCCAGGGGTTTCAATCTGCAGCTTCATCAGGTCAAGCAGGTTGGTGCCGCCTGCAATGAACTTTGCGCCGGGTTTGCCTGCCATGGCTGCCGCTGCTTCAGCCGGCGTTCGCGCGCGTTCGTAGGTAAAGGGTTTCATGCCATACCCCCTGAGACTTCGGTGATCGCATCGACGATGTTCGAGTAGGCACCGCAGCGGCAAATGTTGCCGCTCATGCGTTCGCGCAGTTCGTCAGGCGAGAGCAGGGGGCGCACGGTAAGGTCGGCACTGACATGGCTGGGCACGCCACGGCGGATTTCATCCAGCACACCTACGGCCGAGCAGATCTGCCCCGGCGTGCAGTAACCGCACTGGTAGCCGTCATGTTTGACGAAGGCGGTTTGCAGGGCGTGTGGCCGCTGGGGCGTGCCCAGTCCTTCAATCGTGGTGATCTTTGCACCCTCATGCATCACGGCCAGCGTCAGGCAGGAGTTGATGCGCCTGCCATCGACGATGACCGTACAGGCACCGCACTGGCCGTGGTCGCAGCCCTTTTTGGTACCCGTCAGGTGAAGGGTCTCGCGCAGCGTATCAAGCAGGGTGGTGCGGGTGTCGAGTTCAAGTGACTGCGCCTTGCCGTTGACCTCGAATGAAACCTTTGCAAGCGGGATGGAGGCGGTAGATGACATAGCAGGGGGTTTTGTCTGGGCGGCTGCCGCGCTGCCTGAAGTGGCGGCGGCTGCAGCACCTGCGGCACTGGCGATCAGCACGCCGCGCCTGGACATGGGTAGGCTTTCAGTGGGTTGCATTTGTATCCTGTCGTGGTTCGTTTCCAGGGTTGCTCACCTGCAGACACGCGTGAGCACTTTTGTGGTGATGTTGGGTATTCAGCTTGCACGCAGAGACGCGTGTTTTCTGTAGGTCAACTCCGCATCGTCATGAGGAAGGTGCCGTGAAAGCGCCTGGAAGCTCAGGCGGTCACGTGGAACCCGGCCCATGGGCAAAGTGGTGACTGGCAAGGGCCTAACGAAGTGCGGGTACCTGCTGCAACCAGCCATTGACGCGGTCCATGGTCTGACGCTCCTGGTCGGCTTGCATAGAGAAGGCCTTGACCAGTCGGGCCTTTGGCGCATGTTGCGCAAGGACTGCTTCGCTGTTGCCCAGTCCGTAGCCGCCGTGTGTGATGAAGGGGATGATGGTTTTGCCTGCCATGTCTTGCGATGAAAGCAGGGTGCGGATGAGCGGTGGCGCGGTCTCACCCCAGATGGGAAATCCGAGATACACCGTCTTGAACCCGCCCATTCCCTGAATGTTGGCGGCCATCGCGGGCCGGATCCCGTTGTCACGCTCTACCCGGGCCTGCTCGACCGTGGCCAGGTAGTCCACGGGATACGCGCTCGCCGGCACAATTTCGAACATCTGTGCCCCTGTGGCCCGTTGAATGAGTCCAGCCACGACGCGGGTGTTGCCCGTGCGGGAGAAGAAAACCACCAGAATCGATGATCGCTGTGTTGAACGGGCCACTGGCGTAGGGCTCTCGGCATTTGCCGTGCTGCCCAGCGACAGGCCTGCGACGGACGTCATCAGTGCGCGGCGGGTTGGGTCATTGGGGAGTGTCATGCTGCGGCAAATTGGTCAGTCTTGGTCAGTCAAGCTTCCTGGCTTTCAGCCACGCAGACAGGTGATCCGCAACCTGGACATTGTTCAGGTCCGAAAAAGCAAAATGCGTGTTGCCTGTGATCCCGGCCTTGGGCAATTGCAGTACCGTCACGTCTCCACCGTGTTTGTTGACGGTCGCGGCCCAGAGATTCGCCATGCGCAAAGCCGCATGCCAATAGTCTTTGGCCGGGTTGTCCTGCGGTGTATCAGCAATGAAGTCGCCGTAATAAAGAATGATGGGCACGCGGGTCAGCTTTTTGAACTCATCCACAGACACGCGTTCAGCTGTGAGGAACCTGTTGAACTTGTTGGGTATGGGTTCAGGAACCTCGCCTTCAGGGAAAGGAAAGCCACTGCCCGATTCGTAGCTTACGACCGCCTTGATGTCTGGACTCTTCATGACCGAGTACCAGCCCGGCCCGCCGCCTTGAGAATGTGTCACGAGGATGCCCGGTCCCGTCTTTGCGTACAGGGCCGCTACGGAATCAGAGATCACGCCCACGTCATACGGCCCCGTGTTGGGTGTCATCTGCCTGAAGAACTGGTTCAGTGACTCCTTGTCCTGCGGAAACTGCACACCGGGGTTGAAGTTCGGCCAGACGCCGAGGCGAAACTGCTGGAACCACATCTGGTCGTCGGTGGTCGGTGCGATGCTTGCGGCCAAGGTGCTTCTGCCGGCACCTCCACGCCTGGGTTGATCGAGCACATAGACGCTGAAGTTCCGGCGCAGGAAGATGCTCTGGAAACCCTCGCGTCCGTCGGGCGTGCTCTCCCATGTTTTGCCGAATTGCCCGGCACCGTGCAGGAAGGTGATCGGGTACTTCCGCGGAGCTACCGGTTTTTGATAGAACACACGGGCGTGGTCACCGTGCAGGGTCTGGCCGCTCGCGTCGAAAGGCAGGTTTGGGTTGAACGTGCCTGGTGACTGGATGACCTTGCCGCCGACCGCAAAACTTCCCTGCTCGCGGATGGTCAGGGGAGCGTCCTTGCTGACCCCTTGTTGCGTGGCACACGACGTGCTTAAAACAGCCACAGACAGGAGGGAGAAGATATTCAGCAGTTTCATGATGTGTCCTTGAATGAAAGTAGCGTGTCCCTGGCGCTCAGCTTTTTGTATGACCGGAAGCAATGGTGTTTCGGCTTCTCGTCCTGATCCAGCCGAAAGCGTAATGTGAAATCACAGCATAGAGCCCGACGATTGAAAACCAGTTCAGGAAAAACCCCGGTGCAGATTCTTCAAAGTCCCAGCCGTCCAGGCTCATCTGCAGCGTGAGTTTTGAGAAGACGCCCATGACAAACGAGCTCTGGATGCCGTATGCCGCGATTGCTGCGGCCATCAGGCGAAGCACCATCGCACGAAACACGCTTTTGCCCGCGATCTTGAATGCGCTGCGCATGGCATTCATCACCATGCCCCAGCGCAGGCCAAGATGAATGCCCACAAACACCAGAACCCAGTACGCCGCCAGTATGTGAATCTGTCGGGCGGTGAAACCCGCGTTGATCTGTAGAAAACCGAAAACCGACCGCGAGATCATCAGGCTGGTCACCAGCAACGTCAGCATGGCCAACAGCAGTGACAGGGTGAGTGTGATGTCGATGACGCTGCGTGGCTCGCGTCTGGCTTTGGCGATGGCGCCGTACCAACGCCGGTTGAAGATGTTGTGCGTAATCAGCAGCATAAAGATGATGGTGCCCACCCATTCGTGCATGGTGTTGCTCAGCCAGTAATAAGCCAGGGCGACAAACAGCAGGCCCGCAGCCACACCGTCAAGAAGCAATCGCAGCAGGAATGATTTTCTGATCACGCAGGGCCCTACTTGAAGCGCTTCATGTCGTTGAATGTGAACAGATGCTGCTCATCGGCCCGGCCCTGATGGCATGACTGACAGCGCGCGCTGTTCTCGCTCAGGTTGATGGTCTTGTCGGGTTTGAAAGCCTGGAACTGCCAGTCGCCGGTGCGGCGCGCCGCCTCGTAGTCAGCACCCCAGCCGTCCTTCTTTTCCATGATGAAGTAGCGGAACACCTTGTTGTCACGGTAATCGACCAGTACCACATGCGTGCCGCTGGGGGCGGGCTTGCCCAGCTTGATGGCGTCCAGGGCTTCCTGGCTGGTCAGCAGGTGCTCGGTCACGTTGCCGCGCTTGACGGTGGTGTAGTGCACCAGCCTGTCGAGGTTGGTCGGGAATGTGACGCGATTGGGTTCGGCAATGGCGTGTCCCAGCCCAAGCCCACAGAAGGTGAGGACACTTGCGGCGATGGTGTATTTGCTTGTCATGGGTGGGCCTTGGCGGGACAGTCTATTTTTTCTGGAAGACTTCTTTGGCGACCATGCTCGCCGTCACAGCACTGGGCCAGCCCGCGTAAAACGCGAGGTGTGTGATGGCTTCAATCGCCTCAGCTTCGGTCACGCCGTTGTCGCGGGCGCGCTGCAGGTGCGACCTGAACTGGTCAGGCCGGTTCATGGCAATTAACGCGCTGATGGTGACCAGGCTGCGGTCTCTGGGCGAGAGACCGGGACGCGCCCAGACATCACCGAAGAGCACGTTGTCCGTCAGTTCGGCCAGTTTGGGGTTGACGTCGCCAAACAGCATCTGGGAGCGCGACTGGGCTGGTGCTGCCACCGGTGCTGGTGTCTGGGCTTGCGCGCTGGTTAATGCGCCTGAAGTCAGGACGGTTGCGCCTATGGCAATTTTTGCGAGGGTATTTTTCATCATTTAACTCCTGTGCTGGTGTACTGGGCATCGGTGACGTGTTCAAGCCACTCGACGGTTTTGCCGTCGAGTACTTCGGTGATGGCGTAGTGGCCCATGGCGGTCGTGGGCGTGGCGCCGTGCCAGTGTTTTTCTCCGGGCGGAATCCACACCACGTCGCCGGGTTTGATCTCCTGCACTGCGCCGCCCCAGCGCTGCACGCGGCCCGTGCCGCTGGTCACCAGCAGGGTCTGGCCCAACGGGTGGGTATGCCAGGCGGTGCGCGCTGCAGGCTCGAACGTGACATGGCCGCCGCTCACGCGGCCCGGTGCTTCGGCACGAAAGGGCGTATCCACCCGGACAGCGCCCGTGAAATTGGCCGCGGCACCGCTGATGGATGCCTGGGAGCCGTTGCGCGTAATCTTCAATTCTGAGACGGCCTGTGCAGCAGCTGTACCGGCGATGGACAGGGAGAGTGCGGTGATGGCCAGTGACTTCATGGACAGGCTTCCTTTTGTGTTTGTGGCGGGCAGGTGCGCCCGATCACGTCGGGGTGGTGTGACTTTAGGGGTTCGATAAACATCGCACTAGTGGGTAAAGGCTTGAAGGATTGGCAAGCTGCAGTTGATAATCAGGCCATGCCCATCAATGAACTCCGCTCGGTAGCCACCTTTGCCAAAACCGCCGAACTGGGCAGCCTGCGGCGGGCTGCTGCCGCACAGGGCATGACGCCACAGGCTGCCAGCCAGGCGCTGGCGCAACTTGAGCAGCACCTGGGCGTTCGCCTGTTCCACCGCACCACACGCAGCATGTCGCTCACCGATGAAGGGCGGCAGTTTCTGGAGGCCTCGCTGCCTGCGCTGACCGGCATGCAGCACGCACTGGCGATGACACGCCGTGCGAAGGATGGCGTCTCGGGGCCGCTGCGCATCGTGGGTCCGCGCTCGACCTTTGTGCCGGTGCTGTGGCCGCTGCTGGACGAGTTCTGCAGTCTTTACCCCGACGTGCAGCCGGATGTGGAACTCGACGACCGCATCGGCAACTGGGTGGAAGACCGTGTGGACGTGGGTTTTCGCATCGGGCGCTCTGCCGCAGAGGGCGTGATTGCGAGGCGGCTCTTTCCTTTGCAACTGATCATTTGTGCCTCACCCGGCTACCTTCGCCAGCACGGTGCACCAGAGACTCTGCAGGACCTGACAGCACACAGGTGCAGCGTCTTTCGAAGCCCGGGGACCGGAAAAGTCGGTGCCTGGCGCGTGAAGATTGACGGAAACGTGGTCGAGCAGCATGTCGTACCCGCACTGTGCGTGAACGACGAAGCCATGGAAACCGAAGCCGTGCTGGCCGGCCATACGCTGGGCCTGCTGACGGGCATCGCGGCCACGGCGCCTATCAGGGCAGGGCGGCTGGTCCCGCTGCTCACCGAATACATGGCCGATCTGTCCAGCGTGTTTGTCTATTACGGCAGCCGCCCTGCGCAGCCTGCCCGCGTCCGGGCCTTTATCGATCTGGCGGTCAGCCGCCTTGCCGACAACCCGGCTTACATGATGACTGCAAAAGAGCTGGCGTCAGCCGAAGCCAAAGGACGCAAGGCCCACAAAAAAGGGGCGGGCTGAGCACGGGATTGTTTATAGAAGGCGTACTAGACAACGCCCTGTACAAGACCCAGGTCGAGCGCCTCCTGCGCGGTCAGATACCAGTCCTTGTTGTAAACCTTGTTGCCGATGTCTGTGGCTGAAAGGGTTGAGC
>JAZKHN010000033.1:0-2185 GCA_040385325.1 Pseudomonadota bacterium | reverse complement strand
GAGTTGTTTGGACTGCCGCCGGAGTCGAGCAGCGCAGGTTGCCCGTAGCGAAGCGAAGGGACCCAGACGTCGGGTCGCCTTTCTTTTGGTTACTTTTTCTTTGGCGAAGCAAAGAAAAGTGACTAGCCGCCGGGCTACCCCCGGCTTCTACGTGAAGGGCAAGCCCCTCATCCCACGAGAGCCCAATCAGGCCTCAACCGAAACCTTCGCCTCTTTAATAACCTTCGCCCACTTGGCCTGTTCAACCTTGATGAACTCGCCAAACCGCTCCGGCGAGCCGCCGCCGTCCTCAGCACCATATTGCTCGAACTTCTCCATCACGTCGGGCATCTGCATGACCTTGTTGATGTCTTCGTTCATGCGTTTGGCAATGACCTGCGGCAGCTTGCCCGGGCCGACCAGGCCGTACCAGGTTGTGGCGTCGAAGCCGGGGAAGCCTGACTCGTCCATGGTCGGCACGTTGGGGTGACCCTTGGCGCGTTTGGTGCGGGTTTGTGCAAGCGCGATGGCCTTGCCGCCTTTGACGTGCGGCGTGGCCGAGGTCATCGTTTCGAAGCAGTAGTTGACCTGCCCGCCCAGCAAATCATTGATCGCCGGGCCGGAGCCCTTGTACGGCACATGCAGTGCATTGATGCCTGCGCGGAGCTTGAACATCTCCAGCGCCAGGTGCTGGGCAGAGCCGCCGCCCGCCGAGGCAAAGCTGATCTTGCCGGGTTGCGCCTTGCAGAGCGCGACCAGGTCTTTCACGGTTTTGGCGGGCTGGGCTTCGTTGCAGATCAGCAGGTTGGGCGTGACGCCTACCAGTGCGATGGGCACGAAGTCGCGTTCGACCACATAACCGAGCTTGGGCACCAGGCTGGGCGCGAGCGCGTGGCTGTTGATGTGCGCCATGAGCAGCGTGGTGCCATCGCTGGGTTGTTTGGCCACATAGTCGGCTGCAATGACGCCAGCGGCACCGGCCTTGTTTTCAATCACGATGGGCGTATTCCACATCACCGAAAGTTTTTGCCCGACGACACGCGCGAGTGCATCAGTGCCGCCGCCCGGCGGAAAGCCGACGACGATGCGTATGGGCCCGGTGGGCAGGTTTTGCGCCCGCAGCCAGGGTGTGGCGACGAGTGCTGCGCCGCCGGCTGCGGCGGTGAGTATGGATCTGCGTTGCATGGTTTGTCTCCTTTAATTTTTGAACCCGCTACCTGTCTTTCTCTGTCGCAATGACAAACGCGACATCACATCTCGTATCAAGCCGCCTTGCGCATGGGCACCACGGCCGCATGACTTGCAAAATAATCCATGGCCGCCTGCACACCCGAACCGGCCAGCTTCACGCCAGACAGCTTCAGCCCCATTTCGCAACCGGCCAGCGCGGCCATCAGCGTCAAATCATTGCAGTCGCCGAGATGGCCGATGCGGAACATCTTTCCCTTGACCTTGCCCAGGCCTGTGCCGAGCGAGCAGTCAAAGCGCTCGTAAATCACCTTGCGCACGGCGTCCGCATCCACACCCTCGGGCATCATCACGCCAGTCAGAATGGGTGAATACACGGCCGCATCGGCACACTGGATCTGCAGGCCCCAGGCCTTGACCGCGCTGCGCACGCCTTCGGCCCAGCGCTGGTGGCGGGCAAAGACGGCATCGAGCCCGTGCTCAAGCAGCATGTCGCAGGCTTCGCTCAGCGCATACAAAAGATTGGTGTTGGGCGTGGACGGCCAGTAGCCGGTCTTGTTCATCTCGATGATCTCGTCCCAGGCCCAGAAGGCCTTGGGCAGCGTGGCTTTTTTGCTGGCCTCAATGGCTTTGGCAGACAGCGCGTTGAAGCTGATGCCGGGCGGCAGCATGAGGCCCTTTTGCGAGCCGCTGATGCTCACATCAACGCCCCACTCATCGTGCCGGTAGTCGGCAGAGCCCAGGCCGGATATGGTGTCGACCAGCAGCAGCGCCGGGTGCTTCGCCGCATCAATGGCCTTGCGCACGGCAGCGATGTTGCTGGTCACGCCGGTAGAGGTTTCGTTGTGCACCACACACACAGCCTTGATGGCGTGCTGCGTGTCAGCCTTCAGGCGCTCTTCAATCAATGCGGCCTGCACGCCGTGGCGCCACACGTCGGCGCCGGGGTAGCTCATCACTTCTGTCTTCAGGCCGATGCGCGTCGCCAGTTTTTGCCACAGCGCAGCAAAGTGGCCGG